>NZ_JBEXPH010000266.1:0-9243 GCF_040611955.1 Streptomyces sp. NPDC006510
GGGAAAACGACCACGCGTGAACCGCCGCGCAGCGCCGCGCCGATGGTGCGCACGGTCGCGGGCAGTGCGCGCAGTCGGTCGCGTTCGACGAAGAGCGTGCCGCCGCGTGCGGCGAGCGGGCCGAGCAGCGGCCAGCCGCGGATCTCGCTCTTGGCCAGCATCCGGCCGGGGAACACGGCCGCGACGAGCGGGATGTCCAGCCATGAGATGTGGTTCGCGACGACCAGCGTGCCCGGTCCCCCGGGTGCTGCGCCGGGTGCCCCCGGTGTGCCGACGATCCGCACCCGCACCCCGAAGGCGCGCACGACACCGTACGCCCAGCGCCGGATCAGCCGTTCCCGCCGTGCCGTCCCGAGCATCGCCGCGAACGGGGCGCCCAGCGCCCCGGCCAGGATGCACACGCACCCGGCGAGCAGCAGGGCCGCGGCGGCCGGGCGGCCCCGCACACGGCCGTCGTGACCGGCGCAGGTGCCCGGGGTGCAGGGTGCGGTGGGCAGCCAGGGGTTCATCGCAGCGGGGCGAGGGCGAGGAAGTGGCGCAGATAGCGTGGGTCGGTGCGGCGCAGCGACAGCAGTACGTACAGGTCGGCGACGTTGAAGTCGGGGTCGTGGGCGGGCGCTCCGCACACCCAGGCGCCGAGGCGCAGATAGCCGCGGAGGAGTGGAGGCAGCGTGGCCGGCCCGGCGGGCACGCCTCCCCTTGCGGCGGCCAGGGCCGCGGTGGGCTGCCAGAGCCGGTGGGGCGTGACCCAGTGGTCCTCGGGTGCCAGGTGCTTGGTCCGTACGGTTTCCCATGCGCCGGCCGCGGCGACGCCTCCGTCCGCGAGGGGGATCGAGCAGCAGCCGGCCAGCCAGTTGTGGCCGGTGCGTTCCATGTAGCGGGCGAGTCCGGCCCAGATCAGGGCTATGACGGCGCCGTCGCGGTGGGCCGGGTGCACGCAGGACCGTCCGACCTCGACCAGGTCGTCGCGGATCGGGCCGAGGCGGGCGAGGTCGAACTCGCTCTCCGCGTAGAGGCGCCCGGCGATCCGGGCCCGGTCGGGCGGCAGCACACGGTAGGTGGCGACGATGTCGCCGGTGGTCTCCTCCCGGACCAGCAGATGGTCGCAGTACGCGTCGAACGCATCGCTGTCCAGACCGGGTTCGGGCCCGTCCAGCCTGGCGCCGAGCTCACCGGCGAAGACCAGATGGCGCAGCCGTTGGGCCGCGCGGACCTCGTCCTGGTCGGCGGCGAGGGACACCCGGTAGCGCGGCGTGGCGGGGGCGACGGGCTGCGCGGGAACGACGGGAGCGGCAGGGAGGGAGGTGACGGGCAGCGCGTTCATGACGGTCTCCGGGGACGGATCGGCAAGGGCGGCCGCCGGGCCTTCGCACTGGGTGCGAAGGCCCGGCCCCTTACTTCTTCCGTGACCGGCTGGATTCGACATGACCGCTCGGGAGAGCCGAAATGTGCGAAGGCTGAATCCCGGGGGTGGCCGGGAACGGTCCACAGCAATCTGTTGTGGACCGTTGGGTTGTGCGGGTCAGCTTCCGGCGAGCTTGGTGGTGATCTTCTTCGAGGCGGTCTTCGCCGCCTGCTGCGGGTCCCCGCCTTCGAGCACTGCCGTCATGTACGGCTTGATCGGGTTGTCGGCCTCGACGTCCGCCCACTGCGGCGAGTTGGGGGTCGCGCGGCCCTTCGTGGCGCCACGGGCCATCGCCGCGGTGCCTTCCTGCCCCACGACGACGCTCGCGAGGCCGGGCTTGTTGGGCACGTAGCTCATGGTCCTGGCGAGCTCCTCCTGCCACTTCCGGCCCGCCAGTGCCTTGATCACTTCGATGCCCTCGGTGCGCTGGTCCGCCTTGTCCGGAACGATCAGGTCGGAGCCGCCGGTGAAGACGGAGCCGGGCTCCTTCGCGGTCTTGCCCGGAATCGGGAAGTAGCCGAGTTTTCCCTTGAGTTCGGGATTCTTCTTCTCGATCTGCGCGACGGTGCCGGGCACCGAAATGATCTGTGCGACGTTCCCCTCGGCGAACACATCGGCCTGCGGGGGCTTTTCCTCGTCCGCGTCCTTGGGGCCGTCACCGAGCGCCTGGAGTTCCTTGTAGAAGCTCATGCCCCGGAGTGCGGCGGGGCTGTCCAGGGTGCCTTCCCACTCGCCGCCCTTCTCCTCGGCGAGTTCGCCCCCTTCGTCCCAGATGAATCCGGCGAGGACATACCAGTTCTGGCCCGCGAGATAGATCCCCTGATTTCCGTTCCGGTTCAGCTGCTGGGTGTCCGCGATCCACTCGTCCCGGGTCTTCGGCGGGTTCTTTATGCCCGCCCGCTCGAAGAGCTCCTTGTTGTAGATCACCACTCGATTGGCCGCGTACCAGGGAATGCCGTACTGCATGCCGTCGATGCTGCCCGGGTCGGCGAGGCCCGGCAGCCACTCCTCGCTGCCCAGATCGCGCACGGACTCCAGGGTGAGATCACGCAGGCCACCGCTCTCCGCGTACTGGGCGACCTGGGTGTTGCCGACCTCGATGACATCCGGCGTGTCCTTGCCCTTGAGGGCGCTGATGACCTTCGGGCCGATTCCGCTCCAGCTCTGGAACTTGAACTCGAGCTCGATGGACGGGTGCTCGTCCTGATAGGCCCTTGTGAACCGCTTCAGGAAGTCGGCGGAGACGCTGTCCTTCATCAGCCAGATCGTGACCTTCTTGCTGCTGGACGCCTCCGAGCCCGAGCCCGAGCCGCATCCCCCCAGCGCAAAGGTGGAAACGAGCGCGACGGCTCCGACGAGTATGCGGTTCTTCACCAGGTTCACCTTCTGCGAAACGGCACGGCTCAATTCAGGACCCGGTGTGGGGGACTGCGGGCTGTGCTCGCACGGGCGTGGCTGGATTTTGGTATGGACCATTGATTTGGTCAAGGGCTGTTCACGGCACATTCTGCACTTCGATCCCTCGCGGACTCGGACCGGGTGGGGCACCGTGGTAGGGACGAAAGGAGACATAAGATGTCAAATCACACCTATAGGGTCACCGAAATCGTCGGGACCTCGCACGAGGGCGTCGACGACGCCATCCGCAGAGGCATCGCAAGAGCTTCGGAAACGTTGCACAATCTCGACTGGTTCGAGATCACACAGGTGCGCGGCGATATCAAGGACGGCCGGGTCGAGCACTACCAGGTGGGCCTGAAAGTGGGCTTCCGGCTCGACGAGACGAGCTGATACGCCCACTGCGGCACGACCGGACCGAGGCCGCGTCCGGCCGGTCGCGCCCCGTCGGGTTCAGGTACGGCCCTCGCGCTCCTGCGCGTCCTTGAGCGAGGCCGACACCTCGGCCCAGCGGGCCCGCACCACGGTGAAGCCGGCCCGCTCCGCCGCGTCACAGACGAGTTCGTCGTCGTCGACAAGCATCCGGATCTCACGCTCCCGGCCCAGCCGCTTCAGGATCTCCAGTTTGGTGTGCCGGGCCGGCCTGCGGTCGTCGTCACGGCGCATGTACACCCGCCCCTCGGGCAGCCCGTGTTCCGCCAGCCATGCCACGGTGTCCCGGCGGCACCGCTCGGGCCGGCCGGTGAGATACCTGACCTCGCACTGCTCGGCGCTGCTCAGCGCCAGCCGTACGCCTTCGGGAAGCGGCGGGTCGTCGACGGCCGCGGAGAAGAAGCCGTTCCAGTCGCGTCGGCGCCCCTCCAGATAGTGCTGCCGGTGGCCGCTGTCCGCGAGCGTGCCGTCCAAGTCGAATACGGCCAGGGGCCGGTGGTCGCTCCTCACACTCCCAGCAAATCAGACCAGCGCGGCCACCAGCAGCACCAGCACGACGACCCCTGCCACCACCGCGGCGATCCGCAGCGACCTGCGCCTGGACCAGATCGGGAGAACCTCGGGGCCGTCGGATCCAGGGAAGACGTAGAAGACGTGGTCGGGATCGTCCGGGATCGCGACCGCCACCAGGTGCAGCCACCCGATGTCGGCCCGTCTGGCCACCTCGTCCGGCCGGGGCAGGAGTGCCTTTTCGACGGCCTCGACGTGGGCGGGGTCCAGGGCGTCGGGTACCGGCTCGCCGACTGAGGTCAGCGTGACCCGTTCCCACGCACCGGTGCGTCCGGTCCGCTGCCGGACCCGCAGCGGCGGCGCCGGGTCCGGCAGCTTCACCGCGCTCCGCTCCGGGGCGTGCGCGACCGATCCGCCCGTCCACAGGGTGACCAGGCCCGTGCCGTCGCACGAGGTGTGTTCCGTCGACCTCTCGCCCGCGCAGACCGGGCAGACCCTGAAGCCCGTGTCGTCGCACCGCGTGCACTTCTCGGTGCCCCACCCGCGGCACTGCGGACAAGCGGTGCGTGGCCGGCGGCATTTCAGACAGGTTGTCCGTCCGGGAGAGTTCTTCTCCCCCGACGGCCCGGCCGGCGCACGGTCCTGGCGCTCCCCCGTGCCGTCGCACCAGGTACACGGCTCCACACCTTTGCAGGCCGGGCACAACGGGCCGGTTTCGCAGGGCAGTTTCCCCTTGGCCCGGCAGCGCGAGCACGGTTGCCGGCCTTCGTCACAGCCACAGGCGACCGTCCGCACCGAACCGTGGAGCACCAGCTCCACCTTCCGCGACTCGGCCGGGTCCTTCGGCGGCTGGACCGGATGGTCGCGCAGCTCCCCTTCGTACGTCGGCCGTCCCGATATGTCGTACTTGCCGGGCCTGGTCTCCTGCCGCGTGCCACGGGTCTCCACACAGCGGACGATGCGCAGGTCGAGCATCGGAAGCCGGGTGATGTCGACACCGGTCCGCCGCAACTGCGGCCCCTGCCCCGGGCGGCCGATGTGCCGGGCGACCGCTTCGAGGATGTCGTCCTCGGACAGTGAGTCGGCCATGACGGCGCTTCCACCTCCCCGGTAGGCGCGCCCGTGCGCACGACGCAGCGTACGGGCGGTGCCGTCGGGGGCTCAAGAGAGCCGCACGAGAAGTTCAGGAGCGCCGCGCCGGGCACTCGTTGACTCGCCGCGCGCGCCCGCACGCCCGCGGATGAGTGATTCGTCCCTCACGTTCCGCATCGATCGCAAAAGGTTGTGCAGGATGCGCATGGAACCCAAAGCGTTTGTAAAGCTATATTCAGGTTTGTGGCATCCAACGTTAACCATGTGAAGCGAATACTCCTGCGTTCAGGGAAGAGCCCCTACGACGTCGTCCCTGTCGAGCGCGCTCTCCATGAGGACGTGTTCGCCACCAACTCGGGCAACCTGATCTTCAGCGACGCCGCTCACAAGATCCTTGAGACGCCACGTTCGGAGGTGGTGTCGAACGGCATCGCCACCAGGGTCGCCGACGCCGACCGGATCAACAGCGAGTACGACGTCTTCGTCATCCCGCTCGCCAACGCCTTCCGGCCCTCCTTCGAACGGCAGCTGGAGCGGCTGACCCAGCTCATCTCGAAGCTGAAGATCCCGGTCGTCGTCCCGGGCGTCGGCGCCCAGACCGGCGTCAACTACTCCGCGGACCGGCTGAAGCCCATGCAGTCCACGGTCTACGCGTTCGTCTCCGCCGTGCTCGACCACAGTGCCTCCATCGGTGTGCGCGGGGAGTTCACCGAGCGGTATCTGCGGGACATGGGGTTCCGCGACGTGGACGTCATCGGCTGTCCCTCGATGTTCCTCCACGGCAACAGGCTCGTCATCCGGGAGGACGGCCGGGCGCTCGGGCCCGAGTCGCGCATCGCCGTCAACGGATCGCACGACGCGGTGCGCAAGCACAAGCTCGGGCAGATCATCAACCGCACCCATGCGCACTACCCGCACCTCCGCTTCATCGGCCAGAACCTCTCCGACGCCCGCCAGTTGCACTGGCGCGACCTGTCCCATCAGAACGCCTCGGTGACCAATATCCCCACCCACCCCGACCACCCCATGTACGGGGAGGACAAGGTCCGGGTCTACATCGACCCGGTCACCTGGATGGACGACCTGCGGGGCTTCGACTTCTCCTTCGGTTCCCGGATCCACGGCAACATCGCGGCGCTGCTGGCCGGAACGCCGGCCACCGTGCTCTGCGGCGACTCCCGGACTCTGGAGCTGTGCCGCTACTTCGACATCCCGCACCGGATGCTCTCCAAGGTCCCGTTCGACCTCGACCCCGCCGACCTCCACGCCGCGGCGGACTTCGGGCCGCTGATGCGCGGTCACCAGGAACGGTTCGACCGGTTCGTGAACTTCCTCGACAAGAACGGCCTGGAGAACACCTTCACCCACGGCGACGGCGGCACGGCCTTCGAGAGCCGGATGAGCGAACTGTCCTTCCCTCCGGGCGTCCGCCCCTGGGTCGGCTCCGACCCCGCCACGATGGCACCGCGGCTGAACTGGCTCCAGAGCCAGCTGACCGAACTCACCGCCGAGAACACCCAGCTCAAGCGGAAGCTCCTGAAGAACTCCTCGATACCCGCCCAGCGGTCCACGTACCAGCGCGCCCGCAGCGTCGTGGGACGGCCCATCAAGCGCGCCCTGCGCCCCTCCCGGTAGCTCTTGTCCGCGCTGATCCGCGAGGCCGGTCCGGTCGGGCCGGCCTCCGGTCGTTCCGGCCCGGGGCGGTGTCCGCCGCCGTGCGCCGGGCGGCCCGGTGGCAACGGACTCCACCACCCCGGTGCCTGGAACCTGTCCGGCGGATCAGGGTCGGACCGGGCGCGGCGTCCGGTGCGGTGCATCGCAAGGCGCCGGAGCGTCCTGACAGCGGAGCTGTTCGGACGTTTCGGCAACGCCGCGAGGTGCCGTGCCAGACGCCGCGACCCCGGCCGTGATCCGCCGGACAGGCCCTAGAATCGGAGTGTTTGTCCCCCGGCCGCCGGCCCCGCCCCGATCCGTACGGAGTCCCCCGCGCACATGTCCACCCCCCACGATCCGTACGTCCGGGTGCGCGGCGCCCGTGAGCACAATCTCCAGGACGTCTCGGTCGACATCCCGCGCGACACCCTCACCGTCTTCACCGGTGTCTCCGGTTCCGGGAAGTCCTCCCTCGCGTTCGGGACGATCTACGCCGAGGCCCAGCGCCGCTACTTCGAGTCCGTCGCCCCGTACGCCCGCCGGCTGATCCATCAGGTCGGCGCCCCTGCGGTCGGCGAGATCACCGGCCTGCCGCCCGCCGTCTCGCTGGAGCAGCGCCGCTCGGCGCCCGGTGCCCGTTCGTCCGTCGGCACGGTCACCACGCTCTCCAACTTCCTGCGCATGCTGTTCTCCCGGGCCGGGGAGTATCCCGCCGGTGCCGAGCGGCTCGACTCCGACGCCTTCTCACCGAACACCGCCGCCGGGGCGTGCCCCGAGTGCCACGGGCTCGGACTCATCCACCGCACCACCGAGCAGCTGCTGGTCCCGGACCCCTCGCTGTCGATCCGGGACGGCGCGATCGCCGCCTGGCCGGGGGCGTGGCAGGGCAAGAACCTGCGCGATGTGCTGGACGCGCTGGGCTACGACATCGACCGGCCGTGGGACGAGCTGGGCGCCGAGGAGCGGGAGTGGATCCTGTTCACCGACGAGCAGCCGGTGGTGACGGTCCATCCGGTGCGGGAGGCGGGGCGCATCCAACGCCCTTACCAGGGCACGTACATGAGTGCCCGCCGCTATGTGATGCACACCTTCGCGGACTCCAAGAGCCGCACGCTGCGGGCGAAGGCCGAGCGGTTTCTGGCCAGTGCCCCGTGTCCGGCCTGCGGCGGCAGCCGGCTGCGTCCGGAGGCGCTGGCCGTCACCTTCGCCGGCCGTACGATCGCGGAGCTGGCCGCGCTGCCGCTGACCTCTCTCGCCGAGCTGCTGCGCACGGCGGGCGGCAGCGACACGGCGCGGGTGCTGACGGCGGATCTGCTCGCCCGGATCGAGACGGTCACCGAGCTAGGCCTCGGCTATCTCAGCCTCGACCGCACGGCCCCGACGCTGTCCTCCGGCGAGCTGCAACGACTGCGTCTCGCCACCCAGTTGCGCTCGGGGCTCTTCGGGGTCGTCTATGTGCTGGACGAGCCGTCGGCCGGTCTCCATCCGGCGGACACCGAATCGCTGCTGGGGGTGCTGGGACGGCTGAAGAAGGCCGGCAACTCGGTCTTCGTCGTGGAGCACCAGATGGATGTGGTGCGCCGGGCCGACTGGCTGGTCGATGTGGGGCCGCTGGCCGGTGAGCACGGGGGCCGGGTGCTGCACAGCGGTCCTCCGGCCGGGCTCGCGGATGTGACCGAGTCGGCCACCCGGCGCTTCCTCTTCGACGACGGGCCCGCGCCGGTCCGGGAGGTGCGTACGCCGTCGGGGTGGCTGAGGCTGACCGGGGTCGACCGGCACAATGTGCGGGGCGTGGACGCCGAGTTCCCGCTCGGGGTGTTCACGGCCGTCACCGGGGTCTCGGGGTCGGGGAAGTCGACGCTGGTCGGTCAGGTCCTGGCCGGTGCGCTCGCCGACCGGCAGGCCCCCGACGGCGCGGAGTCGGCCCCCGAGCGCCCCGCGCCCTGGTGCGCTTCGGCGCAGGGGCTGGAGGCGGTGGACCGTCTCGTGCAGGTCGACCAGCGGCCGATCGGCCGTACCCCCCGGTCCAATCTGGCCACGTACACCGGGCTCTTCGACGTCGTACGGAAGCTGTTCGCCGAGACGGACACGGCCCGGGAGCGCGGCTACAAGGCCGGGCGGTTCTCCTTCAACGTGGCGGGCGGGCGATGCGAGACCTGCCAGGGCGAGGGGTTCGTCTCCGTGGAGCTGCTCTTCCTGCCCAGTACGTACGCGCCCTGCCCGGACTGCCATGGCGCGCGGTACAACCCGCAGACGCTGGAGGTCACCCTGCGCGGCCTGGACATCGCGCAGGTGCTGGATCTGACGGTGGAGTCGGCGGCCGGGTTCTTCGCGGACACGCCGGCCGCCGGGCGCAGTCTGCGGACCCTGCTCGACGTCGGGCTCGGCTATCTGCGGCTCGGTCAGCCCGCGACGGAGCTGTCGGGCGGTGAGGCCCAGCGGATCAAGCTCGCCGCGGAGCTCCAGCGCACCCGTCGGGGCCACACCCTGTATCTGCTGGACGAGCCGACGACGGGGCTGCACCCCGCCGATGTCGAGGTGCTGATGCGGCAGTTGCACGGCCTCGTCGACGCGGGAAACACGGTGGTGGTCGTGGAGCACGACATGGCGGTGGTGGCGGGCGCCGACCGGGTGATCGACCTCGGCCCCGGCGGCGGCGACCGGGGCGGCCGGATCGTGGCGGCGGGAACGCCCGCCGAGGTGGCGCGGGCGGCGGGCAGCCGCACCGCGGCGTACCTCGCCACAGCGCTGCG
>NZ_JBEXPH010000267.1:0-9181 GCF_040611955.1 Streptomyces sp. NPDC006510
CAGTACGGCAATGGCGGTCGACCAGACCACATGGGCCCGCCCCGCACCCCCCTCCCCCCGGCGGTAGGCTGACGTCGCCCGATCCGTAGCCCGAAGGGACACCCCATGCCGCTCGAAGCCGGACTCCTGGAGATCCTCGCCTGCCCGGCCTGCCACTCCCCGCTCGACGACCGGTCGGCAGCCGACAGCCCCGAACTGGTCTGCACCGGCAAGGACTGCGCCCTGGCCTACCCGGTACGGGACGGCATCCCCGTCCTCCTCGTCGACGAGGCCCGCCGCCCCGCGTAACGGCGCCAGGGCCCCCGAGGGCGCCCACCGCCCGTACCCCGCACGGTGATCAGCACGTGATCGGAGGACCGTCCCCATGCTCGACGAGTCGCTGCTCGACGCCCCGGAAGCCCTGGCCCGAGCCGACCGCCGCGACCTGCTCCGCGGCGCCGCCGAGGCCGGGGCCCGGGTCCGTACCGCCGCCCGGCATGCCGCCGAGGCGGGGATCGCCGAACTGAACCCGGAGGGCCGCCCCCGCGCCGTACTCGTCGCGGGCTCCGGCACCGCCGCGACCGGCGTCGCCGACCTGATCACCGCCCTGGCAGGCGCCTCCGCGCCCGTCACCCGCATCCACCCCACCGGGGTCGCCCCTGCCGCAGGCGCGATGCGCTGGACGCTGCCCGGCTGGGCCGGCTCCGTGGACCTGCTGCTGATCGTCACGGCCGACGGCTCCGAACCGGGCCTCGCCCTCCTCGCCGAACAGGCGCACCGCCGAGGCTGCTCCGTCGTCGCCGTCACCCCCCGCCAGTCACCGCTGCGCGAGGCGATCGACGGGGCGCACGGACTCGTCGTACCGATGGCCTCCGCCCCGCACGGCGAGTACGACGCCGAGACATCGGCCGCAGGCCCCGGCACGCTCTGGGCCCTGTTCACCCCGCTGCTCGCGCTGCTGGACCGGGTCGGCCTGGTCACCGCGCCCGCCGAGGCACTGCAGAGCGTCGCCGACCGTCTGGACCGCACCGCGGAACGCTGCGGTCCGGCCATCGCCACGTACAGCAACCCGGCCAAGACCCTCGCGGCCGAACTCGCCGACAGCCTGCCCCTCATCTGGACGGAGGGCGCCGCCGCCGCCCCGGTCGGCCGCAGATTCGCCGCCGTCCTGGCCGAGCTGTCCGGCCGCCCGGCCCTCGCCGCCGAGCTGCCCGAGGCGCTGCCCGCCCACGGGGCGATGCTGGCGGGGACTTTCGCCGCGGGGGCCGACCCCGACGACTTCTTCCGCGACCGGGTCGACGAGCCCGAACCGCTGCACGCCCGCGTCGTACTGCTCCGCGACCGTCCGGCCGGCGGCCTGAGCGCGGCCCCCGCCGCCCGCGAACTGGCCCTCGGCCACGACACGGCGATCAGCGAGCTCGAACCGGACGAGGGCACCGAGCTGGAAGCCCTCGCCGAACTGCTCGCGGTCACCGACTTCGCCGCCGTCTACTTGGCACTCGCCTCGGCAGCCGGCGCCTGACCCCGACGAGCCACCCGACCAAGAGCCCCCTCACCACAGAACCGCACTCCGGCGCACCCTCACCACAGAACCGCACTCCGGCGCACCCTCACCAAACCAGAGCCCCAAACCAGAACACAGCATCAGAGGCACTGCACCAGAACACACCACCAGAGCACAGCGCAGCACCCCCAGATCCACGCATCTCACAAGGACGAACACCATGGACCGGCTCTCCAACACCGTGCGCCCTTACGCCTGGGGCTCCACCACCGCCATCCCCGAACTGCTCGGTATCGCCCCCACCGGCGAACCCCAGGCCGAGATGTGGATGGGTGCCCACCCCGGCGCCCCCTCGCTCCTCACCCGCATGACCGGCACCGGAGAGGCCGGCTCCGTACAGGCCCTCACCGATGTCATCGCCGCCGACCCCGAGCGCGAACTGGGCCGGGCCACCGTCGAGAAGTTCGGCCCCCGCCTCCCCTTCCTCCTCAAACTGCTCGCCGCCGGCGCCCCGCTCTCCCTCCAGGTCCACCCCGACCTCGCGCAGGCCAAGCAGGGTTACGAGGACGAGGAACGCCGCTCCGTCCCGATAGACGCGCCCCACCGCACGTACAAGGACGCCAACCACAAGCCCGAGCTGATCTGCGCGCTCACCCCCTTCGCAGGCCTGTGCGGTTTCCGCCGGCCCACCGAGGCGGCCGAGGTGATCGCGGCACTCGGCGTCGACTCCCTCAAGCCGTACGTCGACCTGCTCGGCGCCCACCCGGAAGAGGCCGCCCTGCGTGAGGTCCTCACCGCGATCCTCGGCGCCGATCCCGCGGAAATGGCCGAAACGGTGAACCTGGCCGCAGCCGCCGCCGAACGCCTCGGCGGCGCCCACGCCCCGTACGCCCGGATCGCCCATCACTTCCCAGGCGACCCCGGTGTCATCGCGGCGATGCTGCTGAACTACGTGGAACTCCAGCCCGGCGAAGCCCTGTTCCTCGGCGCGGGTGTCCCGCACGCCTACCTCGACGGCCTCGGCGTCGAGATCATGGCCAACTCGGACAACGTGCTGCGCTGCGGACTCACGCCCAAGCACATCGACGTACCCGAACTGCTGCGCATCGTCCGCTTCGAGGCGACCGAGCCCGGCATTCTGCGCCCCGAGGCCTCGCTGTCCGGCGAGGAACTGTACGAGACGCCCGTGGACGAATTCCGGCTCTCGCGCTTCGACCTCTCGCCCGGCGCCGCCCCCGTCGACCTGACCAGGGACACCCCGCAGATCCTGCTCTGCACCGGGGGAGCCCCGAAGGCGGGCGAGCTCGGTCTCGCACCCGGCGCCTCCGTGTTCGTACCCTCCGGCGAAAAGGTCGAAGTGTCCGGTACGGGAACTCTGTTCCGCGCCACAGTGGTGGCCTGACGTACCGTCCGCATCAGCGACTGCAACAATGTCCGGCCGTACCGCGGCGCCAGGGCCGCAGCACCGAAGAAGGGACACCAGGCACCCATGAGTGCGTCAGGCGGAACCAAGGCGATCGTGGCGGCACTCGGCGCCAACCTCGCGATCGCAGTGGCCAAATTCGTGGCGTTCCTGTTCAGTGGCTCGTCGTCGATGCTCGCGGAGAGCGTCCACTCGGTCGCCGACTCGGGCAACCAGGGGCTGCTGCTGCTCGGCGGCAAGAAGGCCCAGCGCGAGGCCACCCCCCAGCACCCCTTCGGCTACGGCCGCGAGCGCTACATCTACGCATTCCTCGTCTCCATCGTGCTCTTCTCGGTCGGTGGCATGTTCGCGGTGTACGAGGGCTACGAGAAGATCAAGCATCCGCACGAGATCGAGGCCTGGTACTGGCCGGTCGGTGTGCTCGTCTTCGCGATCATCGCCGAGAGCTTCTCCTTCCGTACGGCCATCAAGGAGTCCAACCAGACCCGCGGATCGCTCTCCTGGAAGGAGTTCGTCCGCCGGGCGAAGGCGCCTGAACTCCCCGTGGTCCTGCTGGAGGACCTCGGCGCGCTGGTCGGTCTGGTGCTCGCCCTCGCGGGTGTCGGCCTGGCCCTCGCGACCGGCAACGGCGTCTGGGACGGCATCGGAACCCTCTGCATCGGCATGCTGCTGATCATCATCGCGATCGTGCTGGCCGCTGAGACGAAGTCCCTCCTGCTCGGCGAGGCCGCCGGCGCCGACCAGGTCGAGAAGATCAAGGCCGCGGTCGTCGACGGCGACACGGTCACCAAGGTCATTCACATGCGTACGCTCCACCTCGGCCCGGAGGAACTGCTCGTCGCCGCCAAGATCGCGGTGCAGCACGACAACACGGCCACCGAGGTCGCCAACGCCATCAATGCCGCCGAGAGCCGGATCCGCGCGGCGGTTCCGATCGCCCGGGTCATCTATCTGGAACCGGACATCTACAGCGAGGCCGCCGCCGCAGCCGGCACCAACCCCGGCAAGGCCCCGGGCGGAGCCCCCGGCAGCACCCCCGAGGGTCTCGGAAACGGCACCCCGGACACTCCGACGGAATCCGGCCACTGACCACCCCCACCGCACCACCCTCCATCCCACCTGCCCATACGCCTTACCGCCCCCTCCCGCCCCCTCTTGATAGGCCCTTCCGGCTCCCTTCCGATTCCTCTCGATCGACCCTCCCGTCCACTCCCGGTACGCACTCCCGGCCGCTTCCCGGCCCGGGGCGGACTGGGAGCGACTGGGCCGATCGGTGTAGATTCGACGGCAGTGTCAGACGTCGCTGCTGATGGCGGTCGATCGGTCCGTATGCGCGGACCGGCCGAGGGAGAGAGGGCCTCCGACGGACTGCGCTGCGAGCGCCCGGGCATTCGTGTGCCCGCCGCCGCAGAGCCATCCGTGCCCCACCTCGACCCCATTACGAGGAGCAGCCCGTTATGACGACGGTCGCCAATCGCCAGGACTTCAAGGTCGCCGACCTCTCCCTCGCGGCGTTCGGTCGCAAGGAGATCACCCTCGCCGAGCACGAGATGCCCGGCCTGATGTCGATCCGCAAGGAGTACGCCGCAGCGCAGCCGCTGGCCGGCGCCCGTATCACCGGTTCGCTGCACATGACCGTGCAGACGGCCGTGCTGATCGAGACCCTGGTCGCCCTCGGCGCCGAGGTCCGCTGGGCCTCCTGCAACATCTTCTCCACCCAGGACCACGCCGCCGCGGCCATCGCCGTCGGCCCGAACGGCACCCCGGAAGCCCCGGCGGGCGTCCCGGTCTTCGCCTGGAAGGGCGAGACGCTGGAGGAGTACTGGTGGTGCACGGAGCAGGCCCTGACCTGGCCGAACACCCCCACCGGCGGCCCGAACATGATCCTCGACGACGGTGGTGACGCCACCCTCCTCGTCCACAAGGGCGTCGAGTTCGAGAAGGCCGGCGCCGCCCCGGACCCGTCGACCGCGGACAGCGAGGAGTACGGCCACATCCTCACCCTGCTGAACCGCACCCTCGGCGAGTCCCCGCAGAAGTGGACCCAGCTGGCGTCCGAGATCCGCGGTGTCACCGAAGAGACCACGACCGGTGTGCACCGGTTGTACGAGATGCACCGCGATGGCACCCTTCTCTTCCCGGCGATCAACGTCAACGACGCCGTCACCAAGTCCAAGTTCGACAACAAGTACGGCTGCCGTCACTCGTTGATCGACGGCATCAACCGCGCCACGGACGTGCTGATCGGTGGCAAGACCGCCGTCGTCTGCGGCTACGGCGACGTGGGCAAGGGTTGCGCGGAGTCCCTGCGCGGCCAGGGCGCCCGGGTGATCGTCACGGAGATCGACCCGATCTGCGCCCTGCAGGCGGCGATGGACGGCTACCAGGTCGCCACCCTCGACGACGTCGTCGGCCAGGCCGACATCTTCGTCACCACGACGGGCAACAAGGACATCATCATGGCCGCCGACATGGCCAAGATGAAGCACCAGGCCATCGTCGGGAACATCGGCCACTTCGACAACGAGATCGACATGGCCGGCCTGGCGCAGATCGACGGCATCGTCAAGGACGAGGTCAAGCCGCAGGTCCACACCTGGACGTTCCCCGACGGCAAGGTCCTCATCGTGCTGTCCGAGGGCCGCCTGCTGAACCTGGGCAACGCCACCGGCCACCCCTCGTTCGTCATGTCCAACTCGTTCGCGGACCAGACCCTGGCCCAGATCGAGCTGTTCACCAAGCCCGAGGAGTACCCGACCGATGTCTACGTGCTGCCCAAGCACCTGGACGAGAAGGTCGCCCGCCTTCACCTCGACGCGCTCGGCGTGAAGCTCACGACGCTCCGCCCCGAGCAGGCCGCGTACATCGGTGTCGAGGTCGACGGCCCGTACAAGCCCGACCACTACCGCTACTGATCCCGCCCGTCAGCGACCGCGCACGTCACCACCGGTCAGTGACGACCGGCCTCTGACAGACGGAACAGCTTCAGCAGCCAGCTACGAGTGCAGGCCCCCGCACCCCCGTGTCGGGGGCCTGCCCCGTACCGTGCCCGCTCAGCCCGAGGAACCCCGAAGGACCCCATGCCCCGCGGCCGATATTCGCTCCACGATCTTCACGATCACACCCCCCTCGGCGAAGAACACTTCCAATGCGCCCCCGGCCCCTCCGGCTGGCGCTACGTTTCCCGGACCACCGCCCCTTCCGGCGACCACCTCGGCTCCGTCGACCTCACCCTCGACGAACTCGGCCGACCCATCCGCCTCGAACTCCATGCCGCGAGCTGGCAGGTCCGCGGCGCCGCCCTCGAAGGCGTCACCTGGGTCCGTACCGATCCGACCGGCACTCATGCCACCGAAGGCAATGTCCGCGCCCACGCCTTCACCGGCACATCCCCCGCATTCCTCATCGCGACCGCACGACTGCTGCGCCTCACCCCCGATTCCCCCGCGACCCGCGTCCGCCTGGTCGCCTTCACGGACCCGGTCCTCGCCCCCCGCACTGTCGACCAGTCCTGGGCCCTGGTGAACAGTGAAGCGCACGCCACTGACAACGGCCCCCTGACCGTGGACGAATACCAGGTCAGCGCACTGGACACCGGCGAGCAGCACACCGTCCACATCGCCGGCGACGTGGTCCTCTCGGCCCCGGGCATCGAGCTCGAAGACCTGGAGTCCCCGCCCTCGCCGTTCTAGGCGGGCGGCGCGAACCCCGTGGCCGCGGGCGGCACCCGACCGTCCTCCACCCCCGCGGGCGGCGCGGGCGCACCCGCCCCGGCAATCCCCGCGGAAGGCACGGCCCCGGCCGGCGCCCAACCGCCGGCCTCACCTGCCGGAGCCCCACTCACCGGAGCCTCACCCACGGCAGCCCCACTCACCGACCGGCCCGCCTGCCCCTCGGACCCACCGCGCGCGGCCCCGTCCTGAGCGGAGACGAACACCCGCCGGGCATCCCGCGCCTGCCGCTCGTTCACCACCGCCGCCAGATACGCCCCGGCCGGCACACCCTCCGGCAGCGGGACTCCGGTCCGCTCCGCCAACTCCCCGGCCAGCCGCTCCGCCATCGACCAGCCCACCTGCGCGTCGAGCTGGTGCATACGGGTCAGGTACTGCCGTACGGCCAGCCACAGCGAGTCCGGCACCGCCGACAGGTCCAGCCCCGCGAACCGCCCGACCAACCACGGCGGCGGAGGCGGCACGGCAGCAGCCCGTCCCGCCGGCACCCGCTCGCGTACGACGAGCGTCCCCGCGAACACATCCCCGAGGCGCCGCCCCCGCGCCGACACCAGCGAGGCGATACACGCGACGACCCCGAACGTCATCAGAATCTCGACGACCCCCATGGCCCCCCGCACCAGCGCATGTCGAAACCGGATCGGCCCCCCGTCGTCCCGGACCACCCGCAGCCCGCACGCCAGCTTCCCCAGCGAACGCCCGTGGCTGAGCGTCTCCACCGCGATCGGCCCGCCCACCAGCACCAGCAGGAAGGCCGCCACGGATACCGCCGCGAGCGCCGCTTCATCCAGCGCAGCCGTCGCGAAGGCCAGCCCGATCGACACCAGGACGAACGCCGCACCCACCACGGCAAGATCGATGGCCAGCGCCAGTGCCCGACTCGGCAGTTTCGCCGGCCGCAGCGCCAGCACAACCGCGTCCCCGGTCACGAATTCACTCATCGCCGCCCCATCCTTCGCCGATCATCCCTGCCCCTCGGGACCTCAGTCTGCCAAGCTGACCCGCAGCGCGCCGCCGTAGTACGAACCCGTACGCACCCATGCCTGGAGCAGCAGCCGATCATGGATCTCGATGTCTTCGTGACCGCCCACCGCACAGAGTGGGACCGCCTGGACCATCTCCTGCACCGCGGACGCCGGCTCACCGGCGCGGAAGCCGACGAACTCGTCGAGCTCTACCAGCGCACGGCCACCCATCTCTCGCTCCTCCAGTCCAGCACCCCGGACCCGATGCTCACGGCGCGCCTCACCCAGCTCGTGGCCCGCGCCCGAGCCACGGTCACCGGCACCCGCCGAGCCTCCTGGCGCGACGCCACACGCTTTCTCACCGCCGGCTTCCCCGCCGCTGTCTACCGGTCCAGGCACTGGTGGATACCCACCGCGGTTCTCTCCACCTTGCTCGCGGCAGTCATCGGTTGGTGGATCGGTACGCATCCGGAAGTCCAGTCGGCCATCGCGGCTCCGGACGACCTCCGCCGCCTGACCAGCCCGGGCGGGGAGTACGAGACCTATTACTCCAGCCACCCGGCCGCCTCGTTCGCCGCCCAGGTCTGGACGAACAATGCCCAGGCCGCAGCCATGTGCCTGGTGCTGGGAGCATTCCTCTGCATCCCGGTGATCTGGATCCTGTTCGTCAACGTGCTCAACCTCGCGGTCGGCATCGGCCTGATGTCCTCAGCGGGCCGGCTCGACACCTTCCTGGGTCTGATCCTCCCGCACGGCCTGCTCGAACTCACCGCCGTCTTCGTCGCCGCGGGTACGGGTCTGCGCCTCGGCTGGACGGTCATCGACCCGGGCCCGCAGAGCCGGCGCTCGGCCCTCGCCCAGCAGGGCCGGGCCGCGCTTGGCATGGCCATCGGCCTCGCGCTGGTCCTGTTCGTCTCCGGCGTCATCGAAGGCTTCGTCACCCCTTCCGGCCTTCCGACCTGGGGGCGCATCACCATCGGCATCACGGCCGAGCTGGCCTTCCTCGCCTACGTCTACATCCTGGGCGGCCGAGCAGCGCGAGCAGGGGACGGCGGCGACGTCGACGCCGCGGAACGCAGCGCCGAGCTCCCGGTAGCCGCCTGATGTGCGCACGACCCCGCTGACCTGCTAGTCTCCTCCTCGCCCCAAAGGCCCTTGACATGGCCGACGTGGGGAGGTAGATTTTACGGGTTGCCTCGGACTGGACAGGTCCGGGCCCAACGGCTAGTCTCTACTTCGCTCTCACCGGAAATGGAATTTCCGCAGAGCCATCGATTCCCTTACTTCGAATCACGAAGCCGATTTTTCGGCCGAATGTTTCTGGTAAAGTCGAATCAGCCGAAAGGCAAAGACCACTCCAACGGTCACCGGAATTCAAATTCGAACCGGAAACGGAACGAAAAAGAGTCTGGTAAGGTTGGAACCGCTGGAAAGGGAAACGCGAAAGCGAAGAACTGGAAGGCGGTGCAGGACCCGCTTCGACAGGGAAATCGGACACGAAAGAGTCTGATAGAGTCGGAAACGCAAGACCGAAGGGAAAAGCCCGGAGGAAAGCCCGAGAGGGTGAGTACAAAGGAAG
>NZ_JBEXPH010000268.1:0-9158 GCF_040611955.1 Streptomyces sp. NPDC006510
GCCGAAGGTCGCCCCCCGGCCGGGTGCGCCGGCTCCGCGCGACACCGCCCCGGCGAGCGACTGCCAGGTGGTCGAACTCGCCGACGGCGCACGGGCGGAGGCCGTCACGCTGCGGCTGCCCCGGGACGGACAGCCGTCCTTGTACGTCCGGGTCCTGCGCAAGGACGGCCGAACGGTGACGCTTCAGCAGTGGACCGGCCGGCCGGACGCGAAGGGGGCGCGCAACACGCGGTCGCAGCCGCAGCTGGACACCACCGCGATGCTGAAGATCGCGAACGACCCCGCCTGGAAGTTCTGACCTGCGGCACGGCCCGCCCCGGCCGCTGCCGGTGCGGGACCGGGGCGGGACCCGGGGCTACGTCGCCTCTCAGACCTCGCCCGTCGTACTCCGTACGTAACCGAGCCCCGGGCGGTCGCTCAGCAGGATTTCTTCTCCGGTGGGGACGAACCCCGTGCGGGTCAGGACCGTGCGTGAAGCCGTGTTGTCGAGCGCGGCTGCGGCGCGCAGTGTGGTCAGGCCGTACTCGGTGGCGGCCAGGGTGCAGATCTGGCCGACGGTGGCCGTGGCCAGGCCCCGGTGGGTGGCCTTTTCGGCCATACGGAAGCCCAGTTCGGCGGAGCCGTCCGCGACGTCGACCAGGTTGAACCGGCCCAGGATCTCGCCCTCGCCGTTGGAATCGGTGTCGACCAGGACGTGGAAGTGGCAGACTCCCGCGGCCTGTTCGGCGAGCAGCGCGGCGAGGCGGGCGTCGAAGTCGGTGAAGTAGGCGTCGCCCCGGTCCGGTACGGATGTGGCGAAGAAGGCACGGTTCTCCTGCTCGAACGCGAGCAGGGCTGGGGCGTGATCGGCGCGGAGAAGCTGGAGTTCGGGCATGAGGGAAGGATGAAGGATACGGGGGGCTGGGGCCAGAGTTTTTGCCGTGGTGGGAAGGGACCTGGACCTGCGATCGGGGCCCTGCCGTGGCTGGGGCCCCGATCGACCGGGGCCGTCACTCCACCCCGTGGCACTCCCGGTACGCCCGCCCCGATCCGCACCAGCAGGCCGCGCTGCGGGCCGGGGGCCAGGGGACTGCTCGGCCGCGGGCGGCGAGGGTGGTGGCGTACTGGGGGAGCAGGTTCGGGTCGGCCGGGGACGCGGCCTCCGAGGCGGCGAAGGCCTCGTACGACGGGACCGTGCCGGTCACGATGCCGAGGTTCGGGGTGCCGGCCCGGTGGAGGTCGCGGAGGGCGGCCTCCAGGCGGGCCAGGTGGTCGGGGTGGGAGGGGTATTCGCCGCGCAGGTCCGGGTAGGCGGTGAGGAGTTCGGCGAGTTCGGCGGCCGGCCAGTGCAGTATCGCGACCGGGAACGGCCGGGACAGGGCGGTGCGGTACGTGCCCAGCTCGGCGCGGAGGCGGGTGATCTCGGCCCGGAGCTCGCCCGGGTCCGAGGAGCCCAGCGACCACAGGCGCTTCGGGTCGTGGAGCTCGTCCAGCGGGACGGCGGCGGTGTGGAGGGTGTCGGCCAGTTCGTCCCAGGCGTCGTGGTCGACGCCCATCAGTCTGCGTACCCGGTGGCGGCCGAACAGCAGTGACTGGGTGGCGTACGGGACCTCCTCGCCCGGGGCCAGGAGCAGTGTCAGCGCGGTCGAGAAGTAGTCGTGGGCCGCTTCGAGCTCGTCGTGGGCTTCGAGGGTCTCGGCCGCGATCTCCCAGGCGCCAGGGTCGTGCGGGCCCGCGGCTCGGATGCCTTCGATGATCGCGCGGGCCTCCGCCTCGTGGCCGTACTCCCACAGGTTGGCCGCGTTGAGGGCCTTGACCAGGTGGGGGTGGTCGAGGCCGAGGTCGGGGGAGCCGAGGAGTTCGTCGTAGAGGGTGGTGGCGCGGGCGCGGTCGCCGGCGAGTTCCAGATGGGCCGCGGCCTGGAGGAGCAGCGGCTCACGGTCCTCGGGGTACCGCGCCGCGGCGCGCAGCAGGCGCTCGGCTTCGGTGGTGTGGTCGGCAGGCGTGTCGGGGCGCATGAACCACACCGTACTGCTGTACGGCTCCGGGGCGGAGAGTTGTTCCAGGCCTGGAGAGTTACGGGCCGTGGGCCTATCGTGCGGGCCGTGCGGGAGCGGATACCGGTTGTGGTGCAGCGGAACTCGCGAGGGCGAAGGGTCGCCGCGCGCGGGCTCTGGGTGGGTGCCGAGTTGGTGGTGACCCTCGGTTTCGTCCTGTTGTTGCTCGTTGTTCATCAGCTGTGGTGGACCAACCGGCAGGCCCGCGCCGGAGCCGAGCACCAGGTGCGGGCGCTTCAGAGGGAGTGGGGGGAGGAGCGCGGGGGAGCGGTCGGCGGTGATCCCGGGGGTGGTTCGAGCGAGCAGGGCGGGCCCGGCCGGTCCGACGGTTCCGGTGGCCGGTCGGCCGGGGGCGGTACCGCGCGCTCCGCGCCCCGCTGGGACCAGGCGTACGCCGTCATCCGCATCCCCCGGCTCGGGCTCGTCGCGCCGGTCGCCCAGGGCGTCAGCAAGAGCGGTGTCCTCGACAAGGGGTACGTCGGGCACTACCCGCGCACCGCGCAGCCCGGTCAGGCCGGGAACTTCGCGCTCGCCGGGCACCGCAACACACACGGCGAACCCTTCAGGTACATCAACCGGCTGCGGCGCGGGGACCGGATCGCCGTCGAGACCCGGGACGCCGTGTACACGTACGCCGTCGGCCGGACGCTCGCGCGGACGAGCGCACGCGACAGCGGTGTCATCGCCGCCGTCCCGCGCAGCAACGTGAAGCCGTACACCGGGTACGGGCGGGCCGGTTCCTATGTGACGCTCACTACCTGCACGCCCGAATTCACCTCCCGGTACCGGCTGGTCGTATGGGGAGAACTCCTGGATGTCCGGTCGCGGTAGCGGCACCGCACTAAGGTTCCCTGACGTGCTCAGACGACGTCCGCAGTTGTTGTGGTTGCTGGTCCCCTACGTGCTGTACCTGGGGGTGCTGCCGCTCGTGAACCGGGTCCACCCGGTGATTCTCGGGCTGCCGTTCCTCTTCGTGTGGCTGCTCGGGGCGACCCTGCTGACCCCCGTCGCCGTATGGCTGACCCGGCGGGGGGACCGCCGGTGAACGCCACCGTCGCGACCTCCGTCTTCGGGGTCTTCATGGTCGCCACCGTCGCCCTCGGGCTGCTCGCCACCCGCGGGCGGCGGAAGGGGGAAGCGAACGGGGAGGGCGGCGGTCTCGCCGAGTGGTCCGTGGGCGGGCGCAGCCTCGGGACCGTCTTCATCTGGGTGCTGATGGCCGGCGAGGGCTACACCAGCTTCAGCTACCTGGGCGCCGCGGGATGGGGCTACAACTACGGGGCGCCGGTGCTCTACGTGGTGGCGTACATGTCCTGCGGGTACGCCATCGGCTACGTCGTCGGGCCGATGCTCTGGGCGTACGCGCGCGAGCACGGACTCGTCGGCATCACCGACATGGTGGCGCACCGCTTCGGACGGCCCTGGCCCGGTGCGCTCGTCGCCGTCCTCGCGACCGTCTTCCTGCTGCCGTACATCCAGCTCCAGATCACCGGCATGGGCGTGGTCGTCTCGACCATCTCCTACGGTGCCATCAGCCTGAACTGGGCCTACTTCATCGCCTTCGCCGTCACCACCGGTTTCGTCGTGGTGAGCGGGCTGCGCGGCAGCGCGTGGGTGTCCGTGCTCAAGGACGTCCTCGTCATCGCCACGCTCGGCTTCCTGGCCATCTACGTACCGATGCACTACTTCGACGGGTACGGGCCCTTCCTCGACCGGCTCGTCACCGAGAAGAGCGAGTGGCTGACCTTCCCGGGGCACGGGGACAGCGGGCTCGGGCAGGCCTGGTTCATCACCACCTCGTTCCTCAACTCGCTCACCGTGGTGATCTTCCCGACGACCGTCGCGGGCTACCTCGGCGCGAAGAACGCGGACGTGCTGCGCCGCAATGCGATGCTGCTGCCCGCCTACAACGTGCTGCTCTTCGTGCCGATGCTGCTCGGCATGGCGGCCCTCTTCGTCGTGCCGGGACTCGTCGGCGCCGAGTCCAACCTGGCGCTCTTCCAGCTCGTCGTGGACTCGCTGCCGGCCTGGGCGGTCGGCGTGATCGGGGTGGCGGCGGCGCTGTCCTCGATCGTGCCGATGGCTGTCTTCATGCTGGTCATCGGCACGATGTGGGGGCGCAGTGTGCTCTCGCTCGTACCGCGCTGGGAGCGGCGGCAGAAGGGCGCCGCGCAGGTGGTGGTCGTGGTCGCGGGGAGCCTGGCGCTGCTGCTCACGTACACCGCGCCGAACACCCTGGTGCGGCTCTCCCTCATCTCGTACGAGGGGATGGCGCAGTTGCTCCCCATGGTGCTGCTGGGACTGATGTGGCGGCGGCTGACCCTGCTCGGGGCGATGAGCGGTCTGGTCGTCGGCGTGGGTGTGGTGTGCGGGTTCGTGTTCACGGAGAACGATCCGGTGTGGGGGGTGAACGCGGGCATCGTGGCGCTCGGCGCCAACCTCGTCGTCGCGCTCGCGGTGACGTACGCGGGGTCGCGCGAGCGCGACGAGCGGCCGGACGACGAGGTGCTCGCGCGGGACGAGCTCTGGAGCCCGGAACAGGAGGCGGAGCCCGACGGCGCTCCTGCGGAAGCGGGCCGAGTGGGCTGAGCGGGGCGAGCGGGCCGAGCGGGCCGAGCGGGCCGAGCGGGCTGAGCCGGGCGGACGGGCCGAAGCCGGGCGGACCGGTGTGCCGGGCCCGTCGTGTATCCGGTGCGCCGAACCCATCGTGTATAACGGCTGGAGAGCATCAGGCGCGCGTGTGTGCGAACAGCCCGGCCGACCGGCCGAACGGCGTGCGAGATCGGCCGACCGGCCGCGGAGGAAGAGGGGAGGGGCCGATGAGCGGTGACACGAGCCGTCTGCGCAGTGGCCTCGCCCGGCTGCTCCGCCCCGCCGGGCTGCTGCTCTTCCTCATCACCGAAGTCCTCCTCGCCGAGGGCGGCAGCCTCTCCGCCGCGGTCGCGCTCGCCGCGACCGCCGCCGCCGGCTCCGCGCTCGCCGTCGCCTCGGTCATCAGCGCCCGCTGCGCCGCCCCGGTGCCCCGCACCCGGGTCCGCACCGCCATCCGCGACCGGGAGAAACGCACCGCGTTCCTGCCGCAGCGAGACCCCGACGCCAAGGGGCGCAGGCGCCCCCGAGCCCCCGGCCGTGCCCTTCCGACGGCCGCGTAGGGGCTTGCGACAGCAGTAGGCAGCAAGCAGTAGGCGCAGGTAAACACGCCCCCGCGCGGTTCGTCATGCCGAGTCCGTTCTTTCTCCCGGCACGACGAGACCCTCGGAGGGCTCACCCATGTCCGTCTTCATGTCCGCATTCGCCGACCTGGTCGGCGCGCTGGCCGATGTGCTGCACCCGCTCTTCCGGACCGCGTCCACCGCCGCCGCCATCGTGCTGTTCACCGCACTGGTACGGCTTGCCGTGCACCCCCTGTCGCGGGCCGCGGCGCGGGGGCAGAAGGCCCGCACCAGGCTCCAGCCGCAGATCGCCGAACTCCGCAAGAAGCACGGCAAGAACCCCGAGCGCATGCAGAAGGCGCTCATGGAGCTGCACAAGGAGGAGAAGGTCTCGCCGCTCTCCGGCTGCCTGCCCAGCCTGTTGCAGATGCCCGCCTTCTTCCTGCTCTACCACCTCTTCTCCAGCCCGCGGATCGGTGGCGACCCCAACGCGCTGCTCGGCCACCAGCTCCTGGGCGCCCCGCTCGGCGGCCGCTGGCACGACGCGCTCTCGCACGGCGGGCTGTTCGGCGCGCAGGGCCTGGTCTACCTCGGCCTGTTCGCGATCGTCGCCGCCGTGGCCACCTTCAACTTCCGGCGTACGAAGCGGCAGCTGGCCGCCAACCCCGTCACCCCGGCCACCGGCCCCGACGGGCAGCCGGTGCCCGGCATGGGCGCGATGACGAAGCTGATGCCGCTGATGTCCTTCGCCACCCTCTTCACCGTGTCCGTCGTACCGCTCGCCGCCGCGCTGTACGTCGTCACGAGCACCACCTGGACCGCGATCGAGCGGGCCGTCCTGTACCGCGACATGCCGGCCGCCGGAGCCGCCGCGGCCGCCGCGGCATGATCGGAGCAGCGAGTGTGCCGGTCCAGTGTGTGAACAGGGTCTTGCGGAGTGATCAGAGGTCTTGGACGATCGGACAAGCCTGCGATGGCCGCCACCCATCCGGCGGGCCCGATCTCGACCAAGGGGAGATAGACCGTTGAAGCTGCTTCGTGTGGGTACGGCAGGCGCGGAACGACCGGCGCTGCTGGATGGGAACGGAACCCTGCGCGACCTGTCGGGAATCGTCACCGACATCGACAGCGCCCTGCTCGCCGACGAGTCGGCGCTCGCCCGGGTACGGGCCGCCGCGGCCGCGCCCGGTGAGCTGCCCGAGCTCGACGCCGAGGGGCTGCGGGTCGGGCCGCCGCTCGCCCGGATCGGCAAGATCGTGTGCATCGGGCTGAACTACCACGACCACGCCACCGAGACCGGTGCGGAGATACCCACCGAGCCGATCCTGTTCTTCAAGGCGCCGGACACCGTCGTCGGGCCCGACGACACGGTGCTGGTGCCGCGCGGCAGTGTCAAGACGGACTGGGAGGTCGAGCTCGCGGTCGTCATCGGGCGCACCGCCCGCTACCTGGAATCCGCCGAGGAGGGGCTCGCGCACGTCGCCGGATACGCGACCGCCCACGATGTCTCCGAGCGCGAGTTCCAGATCGAGCGCGGCGGCACCTGGGACAAGGGCAAGAACTGCGAGACGTTCAATCCGCTGGGACCGTGGCTGGTGACGGCGGACGAGATCGCCGACCCGCAGGCACTGCCGCTGAAGCTCTGGGTCAACGGCGAGCTGAAGCAGGACGGCACGACGGCCGACCAGATCTTCCCGGTGGGTGAGGTGGTCCGGTATCTGAGCCACTTCATGACGCTGTACCCGGGCGATGTGATCAACACCGGGACGCCCGCCGGAGTCGCCCTCGGCCAGCCCGAGCCCAAGCCGTATCTGCGGGCGGGGGATGTCGTGGAGCTGGAGATCGCCGGGCTGGGGCGGCAGCGGCAGGAGCTCAAGGACGCGTAGCGGGGTGCGCGGGGCGGGGCGGCCGTCGGGTGTGTCCGGCGGCCGGCCCGCCCCTGCGCGTTGTACGGGCCGGGGTTCCGCTACGCGTCGAGCGTCGTCGCGAACCGCTCCAGCGCCGCGACCACCATGGCGTGGTCCTCCGCCTGGGGCAGGCCCGAGACCGTGACCGAGCCGATGACGCCCGCGCCCTCGACCGCGATGGGGAACGAGCCGCCGTGCGCGGCATAGACACTCGGGTCCAGGCGCGAGGAGTCGTCGAAGGTCGTCCCCTTGGCCCGGAACCGCGTTCCGACCAGGTACGAACTCTCGCCGTACCGTTCCACGACCTTGCGCTTGCGGTCGATCCAGGCGTCGTTGTCCGCGCTCGAACCCGGCAGCGCGGCATGGAACAGCTGCTGTGCGCCGCGGCGGATGTCGATCGCGACCGGGGCGTGTCGTTCCCTGGCCATCGAGACGAGCAGGCCGCCGAGCGCGTACGCGTCGTCGTAGCTGAAATGCGGCAGCGTCAGTCGGCGCTCCTGGGCGATGAGTTCGGAGATGGTCGGAGCGGTGTGGCTCATACGGGCTGCTCCTCTGTATCGGCGGAGTCGGTGAAAGGCGTGTCCGCGGAGTCGGTGGCGGACGATGAAGCGTTTGAGGACGGGGCGGGCAGTTTCACGGTCACACCCTCGCGGGCCGAGCGGCGGGCCGCTTCCAGGACATCCAGGGCCGCCGCGGCCTGAAGGGCGGTCACTGGATTTTCACCCTTCCCGCGCAGCGCGTCGGTGACCGCCGCGTAGTACGCGGGATAGTCGCCCGGCAGTGTGCGGACCGGGGTGCCGCCGCCCGTCAGCGGGGACTCGCCCGAGCCGATCCGGCCCCACAGCTCCTCGGGCTCCTCGCCCCACGGCCGATCCGCCGCCGGGCGCACGCCCGCACGCAGGTCGGCCTCCTGCGGATCGAGGCCGTACTTCACATAGCCGGCGGTCCGTCCGAGCACCCGGAAGCGCGGGCCGAGCTGGGCCGTCGTGGCACTGACGTACAGATGCGAGCGCACCCCGCAGGCATGGGTGATCGCGATGAACGTGTCGTCGTCGGCGGCGGCGCCGGGGCGGCGCACATCGGACTCGGCGTACACCAGTGCCGCCGGTCCGAACAGGGTGAGCGCCTGGTCGACGACATGGCTGCCCAGGTCGTACAGCAGCCCGCCGATCTCCTGCGGGTCGCCCGACTCGCGCCAGCCGCCCTTCGGCTGCGGGCGCCAGCGCTCGAAGCGGGACTCGAAGCGCTGTACGTCGCCCAGCTCGCCGTCCGCGAGCAGGCGGGCGAGAGTGCGGAAGTCGTTGTCCCAGCGGCGGTTCTGGAAGACCGAGAGCAGCAGTCCGCGCCCCTCGGCCAGGGCCGCGAGCCCGCGCGCCTCGGCCGCCGTACCGGCGACCGGCTTGTCCACGACGACCGGCAGACCGGCTTCCAGCGCGGCGGTCGCGAGCGGGACATGGGTCCTGTTCGGCGAGGCGATCACGACCAGATCGAGTTCGTCCGCACGCCCCCACAGCTCCTGCGGCGACGCGGCGAACCGTACGCCGGGGAACTCGGCGCGCGCCTGGGCCCGCCGCTCCTCGTTCGAGGTGACGACCGTGTCGAGGACGAGACCGTCGGTCGCGGCGATCAGCGGGGCGTGGAAGACGGAACCCGCCAGGCCGTAGCCGACGAGTCCGACGCGCAGGGGGGTCTCGGACGGCCCGGATGTCTCGTGAGTCGCGTTGCCAGTCATGCCTGCCACTTAAGCAACGCTGTTGCCATAGTGCAAGCGACAGGGACAATGGTGCCGTGAACAGGAGCAATAGCGGCGCGAACCTGCCGGCGCTGCGCAGCCACAACGCGGCGCTGGTGCTGGACCTGCTGCGGGTGGCGGGCGAGCGCGGCATCAGCAGGCTCGAACTGGCCGAGCGCACGGGGCTCACGCCACAGGCCGTCAGCAAGATCACCGCCCGGCTGCGCGCCGAGGGCCTGGCGGCCGAGGCGGGTCACCTGGCGTCCACCGGGGGCAAGCCGCGCACCGTGCTGCGGCTGGTGCCGGACGCCGGGTACGCGGTCGGCCTGCA
>NZ_JBEXPH010000269.1:0-9112 GCF_040611955.1 Streptomyces sp. NPDC006510
GCCGCGGCCCACCGCGCGGTCCTGGCCTCGGGGGCGCTGGCCAGGCCCCCGCAGGCGGGCCGGCATCTCTACGCCGATCTCGGCCCGCTCAGATCCCGGCTGGCGGGCCGCGGTGTCACGGACTCGCTGGAGCTGGAGGAGTACCTGACTGAACGTCTCGGCGCGCCGACGCCGGGCGGGCACCGGTTCGGCGACGAACTGGGGGCGCTGCGCGTACGGCTGGGCACCGGGGCGTTGCTCGGGTCGACCCCGGCACAGCAGTTGGAGTCCCTCACCGCTGTGGCGCCCCTGGAATTGCCGCATGTGGCCGAAGCCCTGAGCATTTTCGGGACGGCCCTCGACGAACTCCGATGAGGAACTGCGAGACGGGAGTCTCTCGATGACGGAACAGACCGAGCGCTCCCGCACCGGGACCGCGCAGCCGCAACCGCACCGCACAGCCCGCGGCCGGATCGTCGGACCGCGTCCGCTCGGCGAGGTCCGGGACTGGCCCAGGAGCTTCGCGGACCGGCTCACCGCGCCACTCCCGAGTGTCATAGGCATGTCCCGGCTGGCCCGTGAACACGCCCTGCGGCCCAACGCGGAAGGACTGCGCGGCATCCACCGGCTCCCCTACGCCCCCGAACCCCTGCCGGCCACCCCCGCGGGCACCACCTCCGTCACCTGGGCCGGGCACGCCAGCTGGATCATCCGCACCGGCGGGCTGACCGTCCTCACCGACCCCGTCTGGTCCCGGCGCATCCTCGGAACCCCGGCCAGGATCACCCCGGTCGGCGTCCGCTGGGAGGACCTGCCGGCCGTGGACGCCGTCGTCATCAGCCACAACCACTACGACCACCTGGACGCCCCCACCCTGCGCAGACTGCCCAGGGACACCCCGCTCTTCGTCCCCGCCGGGCTCGGCCGCTGGTGCCGCCGTCGCCGCTTCACCTGCGTCACCGAACTCGACTGGTGGGAATCGGCCGAGCTCGACGGGGTCCGCTTCGACTTCGTACCGGCCCACCACTGGTCCAAGCGGACCCTCACCGATACCTGCCGCTCGCTGTGGGGCGGCTGGATCATCGCCACTCCCGGCCCCGACGCCCAACGGATCCACTTCGCCGGGGACACCGGGTACGGGCACTGGTTCGGCGAGATCGGCAGCCGGTACCCCGGGATCGACCTGACCCTCCTGCCGATCGGGGCGTACGAACCGCGCTGGTGGCTCGGTGACGTGCACACCGATCCGGAGGAGGCCGTGCAGGCGTACGAGGATCTCGGCGCCCGTGCGATGGCACCGATGCACTGGGCCACCTTCCTGCTCTCCGCGGAACCCGTGCTCGAACCGCTGACCCGGCTGCGTACCGCCTGGCAACGGGCCGGACACCCCCGGACACGGCTCTGGGACCTGCCGATCGGCGCCTCGCGCGTACTGGAACCGGCACCCCGCACGATCAGTGGCTGAACCGCGCCCGGGTCTTCCGCCACACCGCCGGCACCCCGCTGATCAGCAACGTCAGCCCCACCGCCGCGACCACCCCCTGCCAGGGCTCGGGGAAGAGCGAACCGCCCAGAATCCCGACCAGCTGGTACGTCGCCGCCCACGCCAGACACGCCGGCACATCGCCGCGGGCGAACCGGCGCAGCGGCATCCGGCCCAGCAAGCACGCCAGCATCACCGGAATCCGCCCGGCGGGCACCAGCCGGGACAGCACGAGCACCACCGCACCGTGCTCGTCCAGCTTCTGCTGCGCCTGCGCGAGCCGCTCCGGAGCGGCCCGGTCCCTGATCGTCCGCAGCCACTTCGAACCGTTCTTCGACCGCACCCCGCGCTGACCGAGCCAGTACAGGCATATGTCACCGAGGAACGCCGCGGTCGAGGCCACCGCGAAGACGATCAGCATCGAGAACGGCGACGACTGATGCAGCGCCACCACCGCGGCCGAACTCACCAGCGCGCCCGTCGGCACCACCGGAACCAGCGCCCCCAGCGCCACCAGCAGGAACAGGGACGGATAGCCGACCGCCTGCTGCGTCGACTCCGGGGGCAGCTGTTTCACGACCTCCTGGATCACCTGGCGCCCTCCGGCCGCACCTGCTCGCCGTGGGACAGCCGGTGCACGGCCACCTCCGGCGCCAGCAGTGCCGCCTTGCGGACGAACTCGTCACCCGGTGAGTGGAACTCGTGCGGCCTGACCCCGTCCATGCCGATCGGCCAGTACGTGCCGTAGTGCACCGGCACGGCCGACCGGGGCGCCAGCCGGGCCAGCGCCTGTGCCGCACGGCCCGCGTCCAGATGGCCATGCCCCAGATACGGGCCCCAACCGCCCACCGGCAACAGCGCCACGTCCACCGGGCCGACCGCCTGCGCCATGTCGTCGAAGAGCCCCGTGTCACCGGCGAAATACGTCCGCGCCTCGCCCTCGACCACGAAGCCGAGCGCGGGGGAGCGATGCGGGCCCATCGGCAGCCGCCTGCCGTCGTGCATCGCCGGAACCGCCAGTACCCGGACGTCACCGACCCGGACCTGGTCGCCCGGGGCCACCTCGGTGATCCGCAGCCCGCGCACCGAGCGCAGCGCCCGCAGCCTCGGCACGGAGCGCATCGCGCCCAGCGGCACGATCAGCCTGCTGCCGGGGGCGAGCCTGGCCAGGGACGGCAGATGCAGATGGTCGGAGTGCAGATGCGAGACGAGCACGACATCGGCGACCGTCGCCTCGGGACCGGGCAGCTCACCGCGGCGGCGGCGCAGATGTGCGAAGCGACGCACGAAGAGCGGATCGGTGAGCACCCGGACCCCGGAGTCCTCGATGGTGCAGGTGGCATGACCCCACCAGGTGACTTCCACCGGCACGCGACGCCCTCCTCGTTCCCGGGCTCCTCGGTTCCGGCCCAGGCATCGAGCGTAGGGCCTGTCCGGCGGATCAGGGGCGCACAGGTGTTCCTGGCCCGCGCTCCTCCCGTCCTGACATGCGCCTTTTTGCGCGGGGGCCCGGAGGGTAGGGTCGCCGGTACGCCTAGCACGGGGGGAACGGCCATGGGGGACGTGACGGACGTACGGGTGGCGGCCATCGCCAGCCTCACACCGCTCGAAGAGCTCGACAGCGACCCGTTCCTGGTGGACACCCGCAGCCAGCACGACATGTGCGCCCGCTGGGCCGCGGACAAGGGATACGTCGTCACCCGGCAGCTGCGGCTCTACGGACTCCGCCCCGACCACCACGCCCTGTGGACCGATGTCGACAGCGGCGACGTCGAACTGTTCGTCGCCGCCAACGACCGCGTGCTTGAGCGGGCACTCACCTCGGTGCCGGACTTCGCCGCGGAGTGCGAGCGGCGCGGGGTGCGCCTGGAGATCGCGGGGCTGGACGAGCCGCCGTACACCGCCCGTACGAAGGCGAGCGTGCACCGCAGGCTCTCCATGCCGACCGCCGGTTACGACGGCTGCTGAACCGGCCGCGGGCCGCCGCGTCGGGTGGCCCGCGGCTCCGCTGTGAAAAGCTGGGGGCCAGGGCCCGGAACGGCGGGGTCCGGACGTGAGGTGGAACGGCGTGGGTGATGGGCGATGGCGAACAGCCGGCAGCGCCCTGATGCGAGTGGTCGTGGTGTGGGCGGTCTCGACGCTCACGATGCTGGCGCTCGCCGGGATACTGCCGGACTTCCAGCTCCAGTCGGACGACGGCGACAGCATCACCAAGATCGCGTTCACCGCGGCCTGGGGCGCCGGCGCGTTCGGTCTGCTGTCCGCACTGGTCTGGCCCGTCGTGGTGAGGGCGCTGCTCATCGTGCCCGCGCTGGTCCTCGGGCTGCTCGTCTTCTTCCTGAACGGCTCGCTGCTGCTGCTCGCCCTGCGGCTCATACCGGACGGGCGCGGCGCCGCCGACCCGGAGACGGCCGTCGTCGTCGCGGCCGTGATGTCCGCCGTCGCCTCGGCGACCTCCACGGCGCTCGCCGTCCGCGACGACAACGCCTACCGGCGCAGGCTCTCCCGGCTGGCCGTCCGCCGCCGACGCCGCACCGGCACGGACAGCGGGCGCAGCGGACCGCCGGGCACCGTCTTCATCCAGCTCGACGGCGTCGGTCACGACGTGCTCGCCCGCGCCGCCGACGAGGGCCTGATGCCGACCGTCGCGCAGTGGCTGGCGGACAAGGAAGGGCACCGGCTCACCCCGTGGCGCACCGACTGGTCCAGCCAGACCGGGGCCAGCCAGCTCGGCATCCTGCACGGCAGCAACCACGACATCCCCGCCTTCCGCTGGTACGAGAAGGAGACCGGCGACGTCATGGTCTCCAGCAGACCCGCGAGCGCCCTCGAACTCCAGCGCAGGGCCATCGCGCGCACCCGCGACGGCGGGCTGCTCACCCTGGACGGTGCCAGCCGCGGCAACCTCTTCAGCGGCGGCGCCGACCAGCTGGCGCTCGTCCTGTCCATGGCGGCCCGGTTCGGCAAGGGCCGCCGCTCCAGGGCCGGGTACTTCGCGTACTTCTCCGACCCGGCCAACGCCGTACGCACCGCTGTGTCCTTCGTCGCCGAGGTCTGCCGCGAGATCGGCCAGTCGACCCGGGCACGGATACGGAAGGTCATGCCCCGGATCAAGCGCGGCGGGCTGTACCCCTTCATCCGGGCCTTCGCGACCGTCGTCGAACGCGATGTGGTGGTCGCCGCCGTCATCGGGGACATGTTCGTCGGCCGCACCGCCGTCTATGCCGACCTGGTCGCTTACGACGAGGTGGCGCACCACTCCGGACCGAACAGCCGTGACGCGGAGAAGGTGCTCGCACGCCTGGACCGCTCGCTCGCCCTGATCGTCAAGGTCGCCCAACACACCCCGCGCACCTACCGGATCGTGCTGCTCTCCGACCATGGCCAGAGCCCCGGGGAGACCTTCGCGGAGGCCTACGGGCTGACGCTCAAGGACCTGGTGCGGGCCGGCTGCGGGCTGCCCGTGCCCCGGCGGGCCCAGCGCACCCGCAGCGGCTCGGAGGCGCGCGACGCGGTACGGATCGCCCTGCACCGGCCGGTCGGCGAGGTCGCGGCGGAACCTCTCGCGAAGCCGTCCGACCCCGTGGTCCTCGCCTCCGGCAACCTCGGCCTGATCTCCTTCCCCGACATCAAGGGACGCGCCTCGCGCGAACAGCTCGACCGCAGCCATCCCGCCCTGCTCGGCACCCTCGCCAACCACCCCGGCATCGGCTTTCTGCTGGTCCGCAGCGAGCGGCACGGATCGGTGGTGCTGGGCCGCGGCGGGGCGGAGATCCCGGTGTCGGAGCTGGCGGACGGGGAGGGGCCGCTGGCCCCGTTCGGCCCCGGGGCGGCCGCGGCGGTGCGGCGGACCGACACCTTCCCGCACGTCGCCGACGTCATGGTCAACTCGATGTACGACAGCGACACGGGCTGTGTGCACGCCTTCGAGGAACAGATCGGCTCGCACGGCGGCCTGGGCGGCGAGCAGTCCCGGCCGTTCCTGCTGTGGCCGTCCGAGCTGTCCCCGCCGGTGGCACCGGACACGGAGCTGGTGGGTGCCGAACAGGTGCACGAGGTGCTGCGGCGCTGGCTGCGGGAGTGTTCGGGGCCGCAGATCCCCCTGTCACGGCCGGGCGCGGTGGGGGGCGCCGACGAGGCGGACGGATCGGTCCGGGCGGCCGGCTGAGGGCCGTTGTCAGTGGTGGGCGGCAGGATGGGGGCCATGACGAACTCAGCTGTTGTGCTCGCCGATGCCGCCGCCTACGCCGCAGCGGTCGAAGAAGCGACGCGGGCCGCCGCCGCGTACTACGCCACGGGCGAGAGCACGCTCGACGACGATGCCTACGACCGGCTGGTGCGGGGGATCGCGGCGTACGAGCAGGAGCACCCCCAGGAGGTGCTGGACACCTCGCCGACCGGCAAGGTGGCGGGCGGCGCCGCGAGCGGGGACGTACCGCACACGGTTCCGATGCTGTCCCTGGACAACGTCTTCTCGGCCGAGCAGTTCGTCACCTGGACGGCGTCGCTGGAGCGCCGGATAGGCAGGCCCGTCGCGGCCTGGAGCGTGGAGCCGAAGCTCGACGGACTCGCCGTCGCGGCGCGATACCGGGCGGGCCGCCTGGAGCAGCTGATCACCCGGGGCGACGGCACCGCGGGCGAGGACGTCTCGCATGCGATCGGCACCGTGGTGGGCCTGCCCGAGCAGCTCGCCGATCCGGTGACGATCGAGATACGCGGCGAGATCCTCATGACGACCGAGCAGTTCGAACACGCCAACGCCGCGCGCACCGAACACGGCGGCGCCCCCTTCGCCAACCCGAGGAACGGCGCGGCGGGCACCCTCCGCGCCAAGGACCGCGCGTACACGGTGGAGACGACGTTCTTCGCCTACGGCGCCCTGCCGCTGCCCGACTCCGGCGAGCTGGCCGACACCCTTGCCGAACTCCCGCACAGCGAGGTCCTCGGGTACGTCGCCCGGCTCGGCGTGCACACCGCGGCGGACACGGACGTGGCGCCCCGCAGCGTCACCACCGTCGAGGAGGTGCAGAGCCGGGTCGAGGAAGTCGCGGCCCTGCGCGCCTCGTTGCCGTTCGGCATCGACGGCATCGTGATCAAGGCCGATCTCGCGGCCGACCAGCGCGAGGCCGGTTCCGGGAGCCGCGCACCGCGCTGGGCCATCGCGTACAAGCTCCCGGCCGTCGAGAAGGTCACCCGGCTCCTCGGCGTCGAGTGGAACGTGGGCCGTACCGGCATCATCGCGCCGCGCGCCGTGCTGGAGCCGGTCGAGATCGACGGCTCGACCGTCAGCTACGCCACGCTGCACAACCCCGCCGACATCACCCGCCGCGATCTGCGCCTGGGCGACCGCGTGATGGTCTACAAGGCGGGCGACATCATCCCCCGGATCGAGGCCCCCGTCGCCCATCTGCGGACCGGTGACGAGAAGCCCATCGACTTCCCCGAGGCGTGCCCGCAGTGCGGCTCCGAGATAGACACCAGCGAGCAGCGCTGGCGCTGTGTCCGGGGCCGCGACTGCCGACTCGTCGCCTCCGTCTCGTACGCGGCGGGCCGCGACCAGCTCGACATCGAGGGCCTCGGCGCGACCCGTGTCGTCCAGCTCGTCGATGCCGGTCTGGTGGCCGACTTCGCCGACCTGTTCACCCTCGGCCGCGAACAGCTGCTGGGCCTGGAGCGGATGGGCGAGACCAGCACCGACAACCTCCTGGCCGCCATCGAAGCGGCCCGGACCCAGCCGCTCTCCCGGGTCTTCTGCGCGCTGGGGGTACGCGGCACCGGGCGCTCCATGTCCCGGCGCATCGCCCGGTACTTCGCGGAGATGGACCGGATCAGGGCAGCCGACGCCGAGGAGCTCCAGCGGGTCGACGGCATCGGCAAGGAGAAGGCCGCGGGCGTCGTCGCAGAGCTGGTGGAACTGGCCCCGCTGATCGAGAAGCTGATGGCCGCCGGGGTCAACATGACGGAGCCCGGCGCGACGCCGCCGCCCGAGCCGGGGGAGGACGGCGAGGAAGCGGCCGCCGCCGCGGACGGGGAGGGCACCGCTCTGCCGCTGGACGGAATGACCGTGGTGGTCACCGGAGCCATGACCGGCGTACTGGAGAAGCTTTCCCGGAACGAGATGAACGAGCTGATCGAGCGGGCCGGCGGGAAGTCCTCGTCCAGCGTCTCCAAGCGCACCTCGCTCCTGGTCGCAGGCGAGAAGGCCGGATCCAAGCGCACCAAGGCGGAGGACCTCGGCATCCGGATCGCCGCGCCGGACGAGTTCGCCGAACTGGTCGCCGTGTTCCTGCCGTCGGAGGTGTGACGCACATCGGGGACCGCCGGGGCCGGACAGACCCTGGTGGATTCCGGCGGCCGAGCCCTTGGATTTTGCCGGGGAGTGGCTTTCTTTGCCTCCCTATTGCATAGTGAGGGCTCGGCCATGCCTCGCTATCAGCGGGTTCATGGGTTGGTGCGTGGCTTCGGTGGCAGGCCGGGGGAGGGGCGATGCGTTCTCTGCACGACGGACGACGTCCCGGCCCAGCCGTCCGCGGGGACCGCCGGGGTGTCACCCGTGGCCTCGCCCTGGATCTCGGCAGCTCCCGCACCCGTGTCTGGGTGCCCGGACACGGGGTCATGGCCGACACCGACGTCTGCGAGGACGCCGGTACGGAATCCGGGCACGGCCGCCCGGTCCGGCGGGGGCGCATCGTCGACCCCGAGTCCTGCGGCCGGCTGCTCGGCCGGATCGCCGACACGGCACTGGGCGCGGACCGCACCGGCACCGTGATCGTGCTCAGCCACCCCGTCCTCGCCGGGGCCCGGCACCGCGCCGAGGCGGAAGAACTGATCGCCGCCCTGGGGCCGACCACCGTCATCGCCCTCGACAGCGCGAGGGCCGCCGCCGCATGCGCCGGACCGCGGGCCGGCGGCCCGCTCCTCGTCGTCGACATCGGCGCCGAACTGACCGAGGCGACCGTGCTCGTCGACGGGCAGGTCCGCGACGCCCGCCAGGCCGAGACGGGGCTGGGTGACCTCGACCCGGCACAGCCGCCCACCGACGTCGTCCGCACCGTCCTGGACATGATCATGGAGATGTGGAAGCAGGACCGGCACGGCGCAGTCCTCGGGGCCCTGCGCAAGGGCCCGTTGCTCGCCGGGGGAGGTGCCGCCCGCCCCGACATCACCAACCGGATCGCGGTCCGCCTCGGCGTTCCGATACGTCTCGCCGACGACCCGGCGACCGCGGTCGTACGCGGCGCCGGCATGGTCCTCAGCTCCGTGCTCCGCCAGGCCGGCGAGGCGCCGGCCCTGACCGGCCGAACCGGGTGACCCCCCTCCCGGGGCCGCCCCCGGGGAATGTGCCCCCGAGGGCACGGCCGGGCGCTCCGGCACACCGCGGCACCGCACAGGCGGCGCGGCTGCTCCTCGCCGCCCTCCTGCTCACCGTCCTCACTGTCGTCGGCAGCACCCCCTCGGCCGCCGGATCCGCACTCCCCGCCCGGCCGATCGCCGGGGTGCCGCCCTCCGCCGCGTACTCACCCGGCGCCCATCAGCCCACCCCGCACACCGACCGGACCGGCCGCACGGGCACCGTCCACGACACCCGGCGCAGCCGCGCGGCCACGGCGACCGACCACCACCGGACCCAGCCGCCGCCCGCACCCCGAC
>NZ_JBEXPH010000270.1:0-9090 GCF_040611955.1 Streptomyces sp. NPDC006510
GTCCGCCGCCCGCCCCCAGGGGGCGGTGCGGCCGGGACGGGGCGGTCACGGAGGACGATGCTGTGTACATGGGCGAGACAGATCCCTTCGTGCGCCGACAAGTTGCGAGCACCGCCCCGGCCGGCGGCCGTTCGGCACCCTGGGGAGTACCTAGGGCTGCCGGGCGGGGTGGCGCTTTCCTACCTGACACCGGCGAGCGGGTGGTACACCAACTGGCGCACCCTGGCGAACCCTGGCGAATTGTCGCAACGCGTCTGACAGGGGGTTACTGTCAACACAGCCGAGAACCTGGGGGCTTGACGTGACCGGAGAACCCAACACCCGCCTGTCCGACCTGTTCGGCCTCGCCGGCTGGTCCAAGGGCGAACTCGCGAGAATGGTGAACAGGCAGGCGGCCGCCATGGGCCACCCGCAACTGGCCACCGATACCTCGCGGGTCAGGCGTTGGATCGACATGGGGGAATCCCCCCGCGATCCCGTGCCCAAGGTGCTGGCTGCCCTGTTCACCGAGCGACTCGGTCGTGTCGTGACCATCGAGGACCTCGGGTTCGGCCGGCGCGGGCGTGTGGGGAAGCGGCGAGAGGTCGGGACGCAGAACAATCCCGACGGACTGCCGTGGGCGCCCGAACGGACGGCAGCGGTCCTCACCGAATTCACGGGAATGGACCTCATGCTCAACCGACGCGGCTTGGTGAGCGCGGGCGCCGCGCTCGCCGCAGGATCGACCATCACCGGCCCCATGCACGACTGGCTGCACTCCGACCCCGTGCTGGCGGCCGACGCCCCACGGATCAACGACCCGCTGCACGCGGACCCGGCCGGTTTCGACCGGTACGAGGCCGCGCCCATCGGGTCGGACGAGATCGAGGCGCTCGAACGGTCCGTCGAGGTGTTCCGTGCCTGGGACGCCTCACGGGGCGGCGGACTCCAGCGCAAGGCCGTGGTGGGCCAGCTCAACGAGGTGGGCGGCATGCTCGCCTACCGCCACCCCGAGCATCTCCAGCGCCGGCTCTGGGGCGTCGCGGCCAACCTCGCGGTACTCGCGGGATGGATGTCCCACGACATCGGCCTCGAACCGACCGCCCAGAAGTACTTCGTCATCGCGGCTCACGCGGCGCGCGAGGGCGGCGACCGCCCCCGTGCCGGCGAGGCGCTGTCCAGGGCGGCCCGTCAGATGGTCCACCTGGGCCGTCCCGACGACGCCCTGGATCTGATGAAGCTGGCCAAGTCCGGCTCCGGGGACATGGTTCTGCCGCGCACCCAGGCGATGCTGCACACCATCGAGGCGTGGGCGCAGGCGGCCATGGGCCGCGGCCAGGCGATGCGGCGCACGCTCGGGAAGGCTGAGGAACTCTTCACCTCGGACAGGACCGATGTGCCGCCTCCCAGTTGGATGCAGATGTTCGACGAGGCGGATCTGCACGGCATGCAGGCCCTGGCGTTCCGTACCCTCGCCGAACATGACCCGTCGGCGGCGATCGTGGCTCAGCGTCACGCCAAACAGGCGCTGGAGCTGCGGGCCAACGGACGCCAGCGGTCCAAGATCTTCGACTACATCTCGCTCGCCTCGGCCTGCTTCATCGCCGACGATCCCGAGCAGGCCGACCGGTACGCGCGACTCGCCCTGGTGACGATGGGGGAGACCTCCTCGCACCGCACCTGGGACCGGCTGCGCGAAATGTACCGGCTCACGGGCCAGTTCGCGGGCTACGCGAAGATCGAGGACCTGCGCGAGGAGATCAAGCTCGCCCTGCCGCAGAGCACCATCATCAAGCAACCCCGGCGGTCGTCGGAGATCTGAGCTGCGGGCGCCGCGACGAAGGGGCGCCGAGCACAGACCGTACGATCACCGGCCTTCCGGCTGTCCGACCACCGATCGTCCGAGCACCGCACCCGTAGGCGGGCACTCCCTCCTGCGTACCGCGCCGTGTCCGGTGTCCCGTGTGTCCGTGGCTCTGTGCGCGTGCCTCCTGCCGCTACGCCCCGATGCGGGCGACCAGTACGCAGGCGTCGTCCAGGCGCTCGGTGCCGCCGAACTCCGCGACGACGGTCCGCAGGCACTCCTGTGCCGAACGGGCCTGCGCGAGCCGCGGTGCCAGAGCAAGCAGCGCGTCCGGGCCCGCACCCCGGTCGCTGTGACGGTTGAGCCCGTCGGTGTGCAGGACCAGCACGTCGCCGGGCAGCAGATGCACTTCGTCCTGCTCGTACGCGACCCCGGAGGCCGCGCCGAGCAGGACCCCGTCCGGCGCGGGCAGCGGCCGCCCTATTCCACCGCGGAACAGCAACGGCGCGGGGTGACCGGCCTGCGACCAGGCGAGGGTGCCGGTGGCCGGATCGACACGGCAGCACACCGCGCTGCCGAGAGCGGGTTGAACGGAGGACTCCAGCAACTGATTGAGGTGCCCCATCAGAGCACCCGGCTCGATGCCGGCCACGGCCATGCCACGCAGCGCGCCCAGCAGCATCGCCATGGCCGAAGCGGCCTGGATGCCGTGGCCGGTCAGATCACCGACCGTGAGGACAGTCCTGCCGTCCGGCAGTTCCAGCGCGTCGTACCAGTCGCCGCCGAGGAGCGAACCCGACTCCGACGGGAGGTAGTGCGCCGCGATGTCCAGTGCGCCGGGCCCCTGCGAGGGGAGCCGCAGCGAGCCCCGCCACGACGGGAGCACGGCCTCCCGGAGCTCGACCGCCAGGCGGTGCTCGGTCTGCGCCCGGTGCTCCCGGCGGCGCAGCGAGTCGTGGGTCCGGCGTACCGCCTGCTGGCTGCGCCGCAGCTCGCTTACGTCGCGCAGGACGGCCCACATGGAGGCGGTGCACCCGTCCGAGTCGAGGACGGGCTCGCCCATCATGTGCAGTGTGCGCAGCCGGCCGTCGGTCCGCAGGATGCGGAACTCGCCGTCTATGGGCTTTCCGTCCACCAGGCAGTCGGTCACCAGGGAGGTGAGCAGGGGCTGGTCCTCGGGAAGGAGCATGGACGGGAGTTCGTCCAGCGAGAGCGGTCCGGCTGCGGGTGACCTGCCGAAGATCTGGAAGAGTTCGTCGGACCAGCTGACGTCGTCGGTGAGCAGATTCCACTCCGCGCTGCCCACACGGTCGATCAGCGATCCCGGCTGCGGCTCGTCGTAGCGTTCCTGCGCGCTTTCCTCCGCCGCGTTCCGCTCCGTCTCCCGCTCCGATGGTTCCGCGAGGGGTTCCGAGGTCCAGGGCGGCAGGCCCTCCTTGAGCTGGCCCAGGTGGGTACCGAGATCGTCGAGATGATGGACCGCGAGATCGCAGAGAGCCCGCTGCCAGCGCAGCTGCGGGTCCTCCTCGTCGATCAGCACCGTGTCCCGCCGCACGGCAGCCACGTCGCCACGGAGCCGAAGAGTCCGGTTGATCAGCGCATCGACGGCATCGCGCTCGGGTGGCTGTGGGGCGGGGCGGTCCGCGGACAGATGGGACGGCATCTCGTACTCCGATACAGGCGCGGCACGACCAAGTCTGAAAGGTGGACCGAAGACGACTGTCGCACAGCCTGCGGGAGCCCGTAAGGGATTTGGCAACACTCGATGCGCTGTTGCTTCTGGCATATGTCATAGGCTGCGCAGGGCGCCAATCCGTCGAACAGGCTTTCTGTCGACGGACGTTGACGCAAGTCATCCGGCGCGTGCGGACGGTTGCGCGCCCGCACGCGTGGTTCTCCAGCCGCACGCCCGGCCCGGTCGGGGCATCCGCGAGGCGCCGTCGGGAATGCGGCAGTGGCCCGCCTCGTTACATGACCAGAACGAAAACGATACCCATTCCCATCGGTAGGGAGTGGGGTCGGTGCGAGAGTCTGGAGGCGCCCATGGCCCGCAGTGAGACCCGCCCCGTCGTGACACTCCGGTCGACGGCCGGAACGGGGCAGAGCTATGTGACCCGCAAGAGCCGTCGGAACAACCCCGACCGGCTGGTGCTGCGCAAGTTCGACCCCGTGGCGGGGCGGCATGTGCTCTTCCGTGAGGAGCGCTGACCGCGAATCCGCCGGAAACGCCCATTTCGTGCTGTGGGTCACAGTCGGGGGGTGGGCGTTCCGGGAACGGGATGTGGTGGTTTATCGTTCACCTATATGTGGATGTCGCGCACCGCGCCCACCCCGCAAGCCGCCCCGGCTGGATTCCCCCGATCCGGCCGGGGCTTTCCTCTGCCCGCGCTCCGTCGCGGGTCAGTCCCCGGTCGGCCTTCTGCGCAAGAGTTCGACCAGCAGCGCGCCCGCCGCCGGCACCACTGCCACCAGAGCGGCCGCGTCGGGCCAGCGGCGTACGGTCAGCGCGGTCACGGCCGCGCCCACCACGACCGCGCTCAACCGGCCGGCCACCCAGCGGTCCCCCCGTTCCCACGACCGCAGCGCCGCCCGGCCGACCAGGGCCGTCAGCGTGCCGGTGAAGTAGTTGGTGGGCGTCGCGCGGATCCGGCCCTGGATGCCCATGGCCACGGCGATGAGCACCAGCAGCCCCAGCCGGTCCACGTCGGAAGTGATCAGCTCCAGCGCCCACAGCACGGCCCCCGCCGCCAGCAGCGCCACCTCGACCAGCAGCATCACCGGCAGCGACCACCGCAAGTGCTCGTTCATCCACGCACCACACATGACACCGATGCCGTAGGCGACCAGCGCGGTGATCACCCGCAGCGCCACCCCTTGTTCCCCGCCACCGGCGGCAGAAGCGCCGAGCAGCACCAGATTCCCGGTCATCACCCCGGCGAAGACCTGGCCGACGCAGATGAAGACGAACGCATCGGCCGCCCCGGAAGCGGCCGACAGAAGCAGCAGGGCCCATTCGCCCCGTGGATCGAGCCCGGCGGGGAAGCCGGGGGTGGAGGGGCGCGTGGGAGTGGACACGCCTGCATTCTCGGTTCGAGGACCGCCGAGGAGCTCACTCCCGGCCCGTACGGCGCGGCGGACCGGCGCGGTCCCGCACCGCCTGGAAGCCGACATACTCGCAGCAGCCCTCTAGAGTGCTCCGTCATGAACAGGCATATGACGTTCGAGCGACTGCACAACTTCCGTGATGTCGGAGGCTATTTGGGGAAGGACGGCCGACCGGTCCGCTGGGGCCGGCTCTACCGTTCCGATTCGCTGGGCAAACTGCGCGGCGAGGACCAGAACAGCTTCCAGGCTCTCGGTATCGGTACGGTCATCGACCTGAGGTACGACTGGGAGATCGCGGCCAAGGGGCGAGTGCCCGAGGTGCCGGGGCTGCGCTACCACCACCTCAGCATTGAGCACCGGCCCTACGACCAGGCCGCACTGGGTCCGGAGGTGGAGACCGGACGCTTCCTGGCCGACCGGTACGCCGAGGTCGCCCACGACGGAGCCGTCGAACTCCGCCGCGCCCTGGAAGTGATCGCTGCAGAGGACAGCGGCCCCGTCGTCTTCCACTGCGCGTCGGGCAAGGACCGGACCGGGCTGCTCGCCGCTCTCGTCCTGTCCCTGCTCGGCGTGGCCGAGGACGACATCGTCGCCGACTTCGCCCTCACCGGGCTCGCCACCGAACGGCTCCTGGCCGACTGGCGGGCCGACCACCCCGGCCAGGAGCCGGTCTGGCCGGGATACGGCAGAGCGCCCGCCGACATCATGCGGTTCTTCCTGGCCGATCTGGCCGCGACCCACGGCTCCGTCCACGCCTACGCCACCGAATTCCTCGGCGCGAGCGAGGAACTGGTGGCGGCGCTGCGCGGCAACCTCCTCGAACCCGCCGGGTGAGTCCGGCCGGGTGCCCCGGCCACGGGCCGGGGCACCCGATCGGCCCGTGACCGATTGCGGGGCGCTCTCACCTGGCCCAGCGTGGGGTGACGTCGTACGCGCCGACGACGTACGGACCGCCCGCCGACGAGGAGCGACATGGCTGACGCCCAGTGGAGTCCGGGCCCGAGGGCATGGACCGCAGCCGAGTGGCTACCCGTGCTGGACATCATCGAGCCGCCACGGCAGCGCCGGCTCACCGTGCTGGTGCGGCTGCTCCTTCTGATCCCGCAGTTCATCGTGCTGTTCTTCCTGTACATCGCGGCCGTGGTGACCGTCATCGTGGGCTGGTTCGCCGCGCTGTTCCTGGGACGGCTGCCCGAACCGGTCTTCCGCTTCCTCGCCGAATACCTCGGCTACCAGGTACGGGTCGGTGCGAGCAGCATGCTGCTCGTGGACCGCTACCCGCCGTTCGCCCTCGACCCGCCGCCGGACTACCCGGTCCGGATCGAGGTCCGGCCCACCGCCCTCAACCGCCTGGCCGTCTTCTTCCGCCTGATCCTGATGATTCCGGCGGCGGTCGTACAGAGTCTCGTCATGTCCGGCTGGTGGGCGGTGGCGATCGTCTGGTGGCTGATCACCCTGATCCTGGGACGCATGCCTCGCCCCCTCTTCGAGGCCACGGCTGCCGCGCTCCGCTACGTAATGCGCTTCGGTGCCTACGCCATGATGCTCACCCCGGCCTACCCCAAGGGCTTCTTCGGTGACGACGAGTTCTCCGTGCCGCAGCAGCAGGCGCGTTCCGCCACCCGGCCCCTCGTCATGAGCGGCGCGGGGAAGGGACTGCTCATCCTGTTCCTGGTGCTCGGGGTGGCCACCTCCATCACCACATCCACCACCACCTGGTCGACCGAGCCCACCGACGGCATGTGAAAAACCCTGTCCGGTTCCACCGTGGACGAGGCATGATCACGCCATGACATGGACAGCACCCGAGGTGACGCGCACACCTGGTTCACTCGTGGCCGATGAGCGGGAGATGCTCACGGGCTATCTCGCGTGGTTCCGCAGCTCCTTGCTGCACAAATGCGCGGGCCTGACCGGCGAACAGCTCGCCGAACAGACCGTTCCGCCCTCGAACCTCACCCTTCTGGGACTGATCCGCCACATGGCGAAGGTCGAACGCGTCTGGTTCCGGGAGCGGTTCGCCGGCCAGGCGTTCGATCCCATGTACGACCCGGAGAAGGGCAAGGACGCGGACTTCGAGGACCTGGACCCGGCCCGCGCCGCCGAGGACTATGCCCGCCTCGTCGAGGAATGCCGGCTCGCGGACGAGATCGTCGCCGGCGCCTCGCTGGACGACACCTTCGTCCACGGCGGCGAGGAGTACTCGCTGCGGCTGATCCACCTGCACATGATCGGTGAGTACGCGCGCCACACCGGTCACGCCGACCTGGTGCGCGAGCGCGTCGACGGTGTGACGGGGTGGTGACGCGCCGCTGAGAGGTGCTCGGCATGGCGATGTGCGCGGGAAGGACGTGCGCAGCCGTGCCGGGCCGACGGTCCGGCACGTCATCCGGCGTCGGGCTCGTCCCCCAACACGTACAGCTCGGGCAGATTGACGACGATCGCCTCCTGGGTGCTGCGGGCGATCACCACGACCGCCTCCTCGTCGGCGCTGGGATTCTCCTCCCGATGCGGCACGAACGGCGGTACGAAGATGTAGTCACCGGGGGAGGTACGGATCCGGATCTCCTCGGCCGCACCGCTCGAATCGTCGAGGAACACGAACTCCGGGTGTCCCTTGACCACATGGATCGCCGTCTCGGAGTCTCCGTGGTGATGGTTGGACGAGGCGGTTCGGGCGGCCACATGGGTCTGGCCCGTCCAGATGCGCCGCGAGCCGACGCTGCTGCCGCTGATCGCGGCGAACCGCCGCATGCCGCCGGTCTGCGCGGTGTCGCCGTCGAGCGCGTCGGCACGGATGTGGTGGAGCCGGGCGTGCAACGGGAGTTCGCGGCCGTCCGCGTCGTCACCGCTGTCGTCGTGGCCGGGAAGATCGGGGTGGAAGGCATCGTGGCCGGCGGAACCGGACGGGTCGGGCGGGGGAGTGGAGTGGGAGACCATGGCATTCCTGCTCGTCGGGGGCGGGTACGGTGCGTGCCGCACCATGGATCCTGCCCGAGGGCCGGGTGCGGACTCCCGGCGGAAAAGCATGCGCGAATCAGGTTTCCGGTTGGCAGGCTTGGGCCATGAACGCTCGGCACGGCCCCGTCCCCGGCTCCTCCACCACCTCCCGGACGGCGGACCGGACCACCACGCCGGTTGCCGCCGGCCTCGTGCGGGGCGCGCTCGAACCGGAGCACACCGAGCACGGAGTGCTGCCGTACACCCAGTGAACGGCGGGACCGTACGCGCCGACACCTTGACGTGGACGCGTCGATGGGTATGGTCTGGTCCAAGTGCAGGGCCCTGGCGCGTACGCCCGTGAGTCCGGGGCGTACACGGCAGCGGTTCCTGCCGAGCCCTTCGCACCTCTTGGCCCCCACACTGGAGAGGCCGGTCTGCCACTGCCGGGCCCCCATAGCCCGCTCGTGTGCGGCAACGCCTCATGTGAAGGAGAAGCATGCACGCGAAAAGGAAGACGGCCGCAGTCATCGGTGCCTTACTCGCACCCGTACTGGTCCTGAGCCTTCCGGCCGGCTCCGCCAGTGCCCACGGATACATCTCGTCGCCTCCGAGCCGCCAGGCCCAGTGCGCCGCCGGAACCGTGAGTTGCGGAGAGATCAAGTACGAGCCGCAGAGCGTGGAAGGCCCCAAGGGGCTGACCAGTTGCAGCGGCGGCAACAGCAGGTTCGCCGAACTCGACGACGACTCCAAGGGGTGGCGGGTCACCCCGGTCAGCCGGTCCACGCCCTTCCAGTGGGTCCTGACCGCCCGGCACGCCACGAGCACCTGGCAGTACTTCGCCGGCGGGCGGAAGATCGCCGAGTTCGACGACAACGGCGCGCAGCCCGGCGCCACAGTCACCCACCAGGTCGACTTCGGCAGCCTGGCGGGCAGGCAGAAGGTACTCGCGGTGTGGAACATCGCGGACACCGCCAACGCCTTCTACGCCTGTATCGATGTGAACGTCGGCTGACCGACCGCCCCGGCCGGTGGCGTGCCGGAGTCCGCACCCGCTCCTGCGGGCCTCGGCGCACCACCACCGGCGCATCAGCGGGCGGACGGCTCCCGCGGCCGGCTGCCGACCGTACGGAGCACCGTCATGAACGCCCGTTCCGCCGGGGACAGCAGCCGGTCCCTGCGGCACACCGGATTGACCGGGCGGGACCGCGGCCGCGGGTTCACCGCGAGCACGGCAGCCCCCGGGCAGCTCCCCGGCATCG
>NZ_JBEXPH010000271.1:0-9000 GCF_040611955.1 Streptomyces sp. NPDC006510
TTGAACACTCCCGGAAAGAGTGAGCCGTACCGATTCGAGACCGACGCGGGACAGTGCAGCGGTCTTGTTCTTTACGCCCGCCCGCCGCCCCTGGCTTCCCCCGCTGCCCGACATCCTCACCCTCACCGACCTGCCCACACCCCCCGAGGCGGCCGAGGACGGCCGGCTCGCGCCGGTGGCGTACGGCCTCGTGGACGTACCCACCGAGCAGACACAGCGTCAACTCGCTTTCGACCTGGACGAGATGGGGCATCTGTACATCGTCGGCTCGCCGCGCAGCGGCCGGTCCCAGACGCTGCGCACCCTCGCCGCCGCTCTCACCGGCGCGCACGGCTGCGCCGATGTCCATCTGTACGGACTCGACTGCGGCAACGGAGCCCTCCAGGCCCTCAGTGGACTGCCGCACTGCGGTGCCGTGGTGGACCGGGGTCAGGTCGAGCGGGTGGCCCGCCTCCTGAACCGCCTGGTCGCCGAGGTCGGGCGGCGCCGTGAACTCCTCGGCAGGCGGGGCGTCGCCGACCTCACCGAGCTGCGCCGCGCCCTGCCCGAGGCTGAGCGGCCCCCGCACATCCTGCTGCTCGTCGACCGGTTCGAGGCGTTCGAGCGGGACTTCGCCAACTACGACCAGGGCAGCCTGATGGACGCCATGACCCTTCTGATGCGCGAGGGCGCGAGCGTCGGCGTGCATCTGGTCCTGTCCGGCGACCGCATCCTCGGCCAGAGCCGGTTCTCCGCCTCCACCGAGGACAAGCTGGTCCTGCGCCTCAACGACCGCTCCGACTACTCCATGGTGGGCCTCAACGCCCGCAATGTCCCAGAGGACCTCCCGGCCGGCCGCGGTGTCCTCGCCAAGGACATCAACAGCGCCCAGGTCGCGTTGATCCCCGGCACCGACGGCACCGACGCCACCGGCGCGGGCCAGGCCCAGGCACTGGGCGTACTCGCCGAACGGGTCGGCGAACGCGACGCCGACGTGCCCGCCGAGCGCAGGCCGTTCCGCGTGGACGTCCTGCCCGACGAGCTGGACTTCGCGGACGCCCTCGCCCGCAGGCCGCGCAACGTCTCCCCGCTGTGGGCGATGGTCGGCGTCGGCGGCGACGAACTCGCCGCCGTCGGCACCGACTTGTCGAAGGTGCCGTCCTTCGTGGTAGCCGGTCCGCCGAGGTCGGGCCGCAGCACGGTGCTGCTCACCATGGCGAAGTCGCTGACCGCGTCCGGCACCAAGATCGTGGTGATCGCACCGCGCAACTCGCCGTTGCGCCACCTCGCCGGACAGCCCGGCGTCGTGGAGGTCTTCACCGACGCCGACGTCGCGGTCGCCGACTTCCGCGCCGCACTCGGCAAGGTGGACAGCCCCGCCGGAGCCATCCTCGTCGACGACGCGGAAATGATGATCAACTCCGAGCTCGACACCGACTTCGTCGCGCTCGCCCGCGGCAGCGCCGGGGACGGCTGGGGCCTGATCATGGCCGGCAACAACGAGGCGCTGCTCGGCGGCATCGGCGGCTGGCAGGCCGCCGTACGCCGCAACCGCTGCGGCGCCCTGCTCGCACCCCGACTGATGGGCGACGGAGAACTCGTCGGCGCCCGCCTGCCACGTGGCCTGATGGGCCAGGACACCGAACCCGGTCGCGCCCATCTGCAGCTCGGCGACGGCCGCTTCACCACGGTCCGCGTGCCCGCGACGACGGTGGACTGACCGGCAGTACGGCGTACCGCACCACGTCGCACCGCACCACAGAGCAAGGCCGGAAGGCCTCCGCTCCCTCCGGCCACCGGGGGGAGCGGAGGCCTTCCGGCCTTCGGCACACACGAAGAAGAGGGCCCGGCCGTTCCTCCCAGGAACGGCCGGGCCCTGTGCGGGGCCGACGTCGGTCAGGTGGCCGCCGCGCCGGCGGCCACCGGCGCCTGCTCACCGAAGGCGAACGTCGAGGTGATGGCATCGAAGAGGTCGCACAGCGGCTCGGCGAGCGGAATGTTCGGGCTGAAGCAGGTGATGATCAGGACCCGCTCACCACCGGGAACCGGCACGAACGTGTGCGTCACCACCATCTTGTACGAGATGCCGTCGGCGATCTCCGTCTCCTCGATGCCGGTCATCCGGCCGACCGGACCGACACCCGGCAGCGTCGCCGTCGTGAGGGTCCGGGTGGTGCCCTCGCGGCGGCGGCCCCCGGTGGCCGAGAACTGCTCGGCGATGCCCTTCGCGGAGAAGTCCTCACCGGGCGGCGGATTCACGCTGAACACCATGAGCCCGGCCATCAGCAGGCCGTCCTCGTACATGGCGGTGGTGCCCGCCGCGTAGATGGCGCCGCGCATGCGGGCGCCCTCCATGATGCGCCGCGCGCTGCGGAACGTGTGGTTGATGGCGTCCCGGGTCTCCTTCTGCGGAGCGTGCCGCAGCATCTCGGCGCGGCGCTCGGCGAGCGTGTCGCCGTGCAGGTCGTACTCCGTCCAGTTCTCCGGGATGGCGATCCCGAAGGTGTGCGAACCAGCGGTCATGGGACCGTTCTCCTCAGTTCGTTTCGGGCCGGGCTCGTTTCGGGCCAGGCGGACAGGGGGAAGCGATGAGGCCGTCGTCCTAGGACGGCGGCCGGGCGGGCCCCCCGGCGGGTGTCGCGTCGCCGCCACCGCCCTGGCTGCCGCTCTCCTTGAGCGAAGAGCCCATCTTGGTGTCGAATTCGGCGAAGGCCTTCACGATGGCATCGCAGCCGTCCTTGAGGTCCTTGCTGTTCCGCTTGACCTGCACGCGCCCGTCCTTCCACGCGTCGTCGAAGTTCGTACCGGGGCGCACCAGCGGCGGGCCGACGTCCTCGGGGTTGTAGCCCGACGGCCGGGTGTCGATGAGATCCACCACCCGGCCCAGCAGGTCACCGAGACGTTGCACCTCGTCTCCCGGCATCTCGATCTCGGTCAAGGCTCCTCCCTCGTACGCGTCGTCCGGCGGGCGCGTCCCGCCCCGCTCCAGGAACGACCGTGGACGCGGGACGGTTCAACGGCCCGCTGGATCAAGGGCGTACGGGAGTCGGAGCGGTACGGGACCGGGCCTCGGGGACGGTCACGCGGACTTGCGGACGAGATTTCCGTCGGGCGACACGGCGAACCACTCGCCGTCCAGGCCCTGCCCGTTGACGTCACCGGGCGCCATGTCGCCGACGTAGTAGTACAGCGGCCAGTCCCCGTACGTGACGTGCACGGCACCCCCCGACTGCTTCGCCTCGCGCAGCAGCGACTTCTTGACGCCCTTGCCCGCGCCGGCGGGGGAGGGGCTGGTCAGCGCGGGCCACACGGCGATGCACTCCGCGTCGCAGTTGCTGGTGGCCTCCTTGTCCTTGGTGAAGGCGTACAGGGTGCGGCCCTGGCCGTCGACCAGGATGGAGCCGAGCCCGACGTCCGCCACGGCGACCTCGGTGCCGGGCGCCGCCTCGACCGGTTTCCTGTCCGCGCCGGTGTCGCCGTCGCTCCCGGTACCGCAGGCGACAAGTCCCAGGGCCAGCGGGATCGCGAACAGAGCCTTGCGTGCGCGCATGGTGATGACCTCTCTCGTACGTCGTGAAAAGCGGCGGGGTGAGTTCCCCGTGGCCCACACGTGCCGCCCGCCGTACGGGTTCAGCGAGCGCCGTCCCGTCTGCCGACGCCCCGAATCGCGGACGGCGTTGAACCGTTCGGTCCGTGCGTCCGTTGGTCGACGCGAAGGGCCCTGGCAGCCCAACTCCCGGAAGGACGAAAGACATGCGCAGGCTCACTGTCGCGGCGGGCGTCGCCGTGCTCCTCGCCGGTCTCACCGGTTTCGCCGGTACGGCCCCGGCGTCGGCCGAGAACGGCCCCGGCGCCGGGAGATCCGATGGTGCCGGGGTCTCGACGGCCGCCGCCGAAGCGGCGCGGGCACCGGCCGTCTCCCTGATCGCCCGGCTCACCGGCGACCAGGCAGCGCGGAAGAAGGACGGGCCCGCCGAGGGCGCCCAGGACGGCAAGGCCGTCGCGCTCATCAAGGTCAAGGGCGACCGTGTCACCTTCGCCCTCACCTGGAACGGCATCGGCAGGCCGGCGCGCGGCCACCTCCACCAGGGCCAGGCCGGCAGCGACGGCGGGGTGAAGGCCGAGCTGTTCGGCACGGCCATGCCCGCGTCGGTGAATTCCGCCGCCGGGCAGACCTCGATGTCCTCCGCCGCGCTCGCCCGGCGGCTGCGCACCAACCCCGGCGGCTTCTACATCGACCTGCACTCCGAGGACTCCCCCGGCGGCGCGGTGCGCGGACAGCTCCGGCTCCTGGAGAAGCCGGTGAACCCGCTCAGCATCATCAGGGGCGGCAAGTTGCGCGCGCTCGCGGACGGCGGCCAGGAGATCCCGGCCGACGCCCCCGGGAAGGCGGGCGACCCGGACGGGCACAGCACCACGTTCCTGCACCCGAGGCCGGACCGCGTCGACTACTCCATGGCCTGGGTGAACATCGGGGCGCCGCTGGCCGGACACATCCACGAGGGGGTGCTCGGCGAGAACGGCGACGTACGGCTCCCGCTGTTCGTCACTCCCGTACCGAAGAACATCTTCGCGATCTCCGGCAGCGTCAGTACCCCCGACGCCGAGCTGATCGCACGCCTCAAGGGGAGCCCGACCAACTTCTACTCGAACGTGCACACCCGGGAGTTCCCCGACGGCGCCGTACGAGGGCAGTTGTTCCGCTGACGTTCACCGACAAGGGGCTGACGGAGGTTTCGCGGGTGGCTTGTGGGCAACCTTGATTGCCCCGGCCCCTGGTGACACCCTGCATCCGTGCGGATCAAGCTGCCCTTCCCCAACTCCCCTTTGTTCTGGGGGATACTGCCTGTGACGCTCGGGCTGATCGTGATCCTGGGCGTCATGACCCTCGGCGCCGACAGGGCCGCCACGGTGTCCGGCGCACCCGCCGACGACAAGTACGTGGACATCGGGACCGTTGTGCCGACCCGGGCGCCCGCGGCCGGACCTGACGCGTCCACCGGCTCGTACACCGTCGACTGCGGCCGCAACGAACAGGGCCACTACAACATGGACAATGTCGTGACCTCCCCGGGCGTCGTGAACGGCGCCCACCACACCCACGACTACGTCGGCAATCTCTCCACCAACGCCTTGTCCACCGACCGGACTCTGGCCGCCGCCGAGACCACCTGTGCGGGCGGCGACCGGTCCACGTACTACTGGCCGGTGCTGCGCCGCCTCGACCGCACAGGCGAGGCCCACAAGGCCGGCGTCGGCGCCCACGGCAACACCGGCGAGGCCGTCACCGCCGCCTCGGTGCGGGTGGAGTTCCGCGGCAACCCGGTCAGCTCGGTCGTCGGCATGCCCCGCTTCCTGCGGCTGGTGACGGGCGACCCGGTCGCGGCCACCACGGACAGCGCGAACGTCCGCGCGCAGTGGGGCTGTTCCGGCTACCCGGACCGGTTCACCCGGAACTACGTACGCTGCCCGCAGGGCAGCGGACCGACCCGCACCCTGGACTTCCCGAGCTGCTGGAACGGCCTCGCCACCGACAGCCCCGACCACCGCGCGCACGCACAGTTCCCCGCCGCCGACGGCACCTGCCCGCGGGCCACGTTCCCCGTGCCGCAACTGCGCGTCACCCTCACCTATGAACTCCCGGAGGGCACGCCGTTCGCCGTCGACTCCTTCCCGGAGCAGCTGCGCGATCCGATCACCGACCACGCGATGTTCGTGAACGTGATGATCGGGGACCGCATGGCGGAGCTGGTGCGCTGCATCAACGAGGACCGGCAGTGCAAGGCGGGGTGACCAGGACCCCTCGCACGACCCCCGACCGACCTGTGATTCAGCTCACATCCACCGGGGATTGAACCGGCCCGGCCCGCCGTCCGTGTTCAGCGCATCGGCCCAGGAGAGGACGGAGAAGATGGATGGCGGCATTGTGGTCCCGCAGCCGGCAGAGACAGGACACCGGTGACGAGGCACTGATCCGGTCCCTCTACGAGGAACACGGCAGAGCCCTGCTCGCGTACGCGCAACGCCTGACCGGCGATCGCAGCGCCGCCGAGGACGTGGTCCAGGAAACCCTGATCCGGGCCTGGAAACACCCGGACGCGCTGGTCAACGGCAAGGGCTCGGTACGTGGCTGGCTGCTCACCGTGGCCCGCAACATCGTCACGGACCGGTACCGGGCCAAGGCCGCGCGCCCCACGGAGGTCGCCGAGTCGGTGACCACCCAGCCCGTCGAGCAGGACCACGCGGACGCCGTGGTCGACTCGATGGTCGTCATGGAGGCGCTCGACCGGCTCTCCCCGGACCACCGGGACGTGCTCATGGAAATCTACTTCCAGGGCAGGAGCGTCGCCGAGGCGGCGAACAGGCTCGGGATACCACCCGGGACGGTCAAGTCCCGGTCACACTATGCGTTGAAGGCCCTGCGGGACATGTACGCGGACAGACCGAAGGCAGTGAAGCTGGTGGCGTTGAAGGGGGTGGCGGTGTGAGCACCAGGGAACACGACAGCGAACTGCTCGGCGCCTATGTCCTCGGCGCGCTCGATGAGCAGGAGGTGCGAACCGTCGACGAACACATGGCGTCGTGCCAGAAGTGCCGCGACGAACTGGACGGGCTGCGGGACATGGAGTCCGCGCTCGGCGAAGTACCGCCGGAGGCGTTCCTCGACGGGCCCCCGGAAGGCGGTGACCTGCTGCTCCAGCGCACGCTGAGGCAGGTCCGCAACGAACGCGCCGGGCAGACGCTGCGGCGAAGAGCGGTCCTGGGTGCGGTCGCGGCGGTCGTGGCGGCAGCCGTCCTCGGCGGCGGCGTCCTGATCGGCCAGAACACCGGCGAACGTGCCCCGGTGGCGATCCCCCCGGCCCCCTCGGTCGCGGCGACCGTGCCACCGGTGCAGCCGGGCGGCATGAAGGTCGTCGAGGGCCGCAGCGCCTCGACCGGCAGCGAGATGAGGCTCCGGGTGACCCCTGCCGTCGACTGGATCCGCCTCAACGCCTCGGTCACGGGCATTCCGGCGGGCGAGCGCTGCCGCGTGGTGGTCGTCGCGAAGGACGGCAGCCGCGAGATCGCGGGCAGCTGGCTCGTCGCCGACGAGAAGAAGGGCGCCAACCTCGACGGCTCGGCGGCCGTCCCCATGGATGACGTACAGAAGGTCGTCATCGAGAACGACAAGGGCAAGGAGTACGTGTCCGTCGATGTCTGACCCCCGCGGGCCCGGACGCGGACCGCGACCTGCCGCGCGGCGTACGGATCAGTGCGGCGAACAGATCGGTGAGGCCGTTCCCCGTCGGAACGGCCTCACCGATGGCGGCGCCCGCGATCACGATCCGTCCGGCACGCCTCGGTCGTACCCCGCATTCTCCGGTTCGAGGAGCGGAGGCTCGTCCGTCATGTGGGCGGGCGCCAGGACGCGCAGCGCGTGGTAGCCGATCAGGACGATCAGCGTGCCCAACGCGATGCCGCTGAGCTCGAAGTTGTCCGTGAGCTTCAGGCTCACATCGCCGATGCCGACGATGAGACCCGCGGCCGTCGGCACCAGGTGCAGGGGGTTGGAGAGGTCGACCCGGGAACGGACCCAGATCTGGGCGCCCAGCAGGCCGATCATGCCGTAGAGGATGACCGTGATGCCGCCGAGGACACCGCCGGGAATGGCGGCCACGACGGCACCGAACTTGGGGCAGAGCCCGAACAGGATCGCGAAGCCCGCAGCGCACCAGTAGGCGGCGGTCGAGTAGACACGCGTGGCGGCCATGACACCGATGTTCTCGGCGTACGTGGTGGTGGCGGGGCCGCCCACGGACGTCGACAGCACGGTCGCCGCACCGTCGGCCATGATCGCCGTACCGAGCCGGTCGTCGAGCGGCTCGCCCGTCATCTCACCGACCGCCTTGACGTGTCCCGCGTTCTCGGCGACGAGGGCGATGACGACGGGCAGGGCGACCAGAACGGCCGAGAGCGAGAAGCTCGGGGCATGCAGGTCGGGAAGGCCGATCCAGTCCGCCTTGGACACGCCCGAGAGGTCCAGGCGCCAGTGGTCGACCGCCTCGGCGCCGCCCGCGGGGGAGTGGATCTTGCCGAACGCGCGGTCGAAGACCCAGGAGGCGGCGTACCCGAAGGCCAGCCCGAGGAAGATCGCGATACGGGACCAGAAGCCGCGCAGCACAACCAGGGCGAACCCCGTGAACAGCATGGTCAGCAGCGCTGTCCACTGGTCCTGGGGCCAGTAGGTGCCGGCGGTGACCGGCGCCAGGTTGAACCCGATCAGCATGACCACCGCACCCGTGACCACCGGGGGCAGCACCGCGTGGATGACGCGGGCCCCGAGGGCGCGGACGACCGCCCCGCACAGGAAGAGGACCGCGCCGACGACCAGCAGGGCGCCGGTGAGGTGCGCCGCGTCGCCTCCCTGTGTGCTGATGACGGCGGCGACACCGATGAACGACAGGCTGCTTCCCAGGTAGCTGGGGATATGGCCCCGGGTGATCAGCAGGAAGAGAATCGTGGCCACGCCGGAGGCCATCACGGCGAGGTTGGGGTCGAGCCCCATCAGGACGGGTGCGACGAAGCAGGCTCCGATCATGGAGACCACGTGCTGCGCGCCGAGACCGACCGTGCGCCCCCAGGTGAGCCGCTCGTCCGGCCTCACGACCTCACCCGGTGCGAGGATCTTGCCGTCGCCGTGCAGCTTCCAGCCGAAGCCCGCCATGGTCTTGCTCCTTGATGTGTTGCTGGGGTGGTGCCGAGATCCGCCGGCCGGACCGGGGGGCTCGAGGCTGACGACCTCGTGCAGAGGCAGCGGAACACGCGGTTCGGGCGCATGCCGACAGGACTGGCCGAGGGGGTGGGGATTCGACCTGCGTCTTCGGGTTCTGCGGCCTTCGCCGGGCACGTCGCTGCCGCGGAAATGATCAGCGACATGGTAATGCCCGGCCGCGGAGCGTTCGCGGCCGGGCCGTGCCCCTGCGGACGACGCGGGCGAGGCGGGGGAGCGGGAGGGGCCGCCCGCCGGCCCGCCGGCTCAGG
>NZ_JBEXPH010000272.1:0-8968 GCF_040611955.1 Streptomyces sp. NPDC006510
GGACGCGGCGCGGGCCCGGGCCCGCGCCGCGTCCGCGTGCCGCAGCCAGTCGGCGATGACCGGCGCGGCGCTGAGGTCGTGACCTTCCGCCAGGGCGGTCATGGCCCCGCATGCGGAGTGGCCGCAGATGACGATGTCGGTCACGTGCAGCACGGCGAGGGCGTACTCGATGCTGGCCGCGATGCCGTCCGGGCCGGATCCGTACGCCGGGACCAGATTGCCCGCCGTACGGATGACGAACAGCTCGCCCGGGTCGCTCTGTGTGATCAGTTCGGGGACCACACGGGCGTCGGAGCACCCGATGAACAGTGTCTTCGGCCGGTGAGTCGTGGCCAGGCGGGCGAAGAACCCCGCCTTTGCGGGAAAGACGTCGCGGTGGAAACGCGCGAGGCCGTCCGTGAGGTCGTGCATCGGTCACTCCCTTCGATGAAGGTCGGCCCGACGGGCTGACGAGATCCACCATGCATGACGTCGTCCTATAGCGTCCAAGTCTTGCTATCCATAATTTATATAGATCACATCAATGGTTCGGGGGCTCAGTGAATGCGAGGGCCGGTGAGCGCGAGGCGCCGGCGAGTCCGAGGTGCCGTGGGTGGGGCCGCCGACCAGGGCGTCATAGGCGGCAAGGTCTCCTTGCGGGAATATCGATTGGGCTTCTCTATACTTCGGGTATGGGTCCGGAACTGCGTCACCTCCGCTATCTGATCGCGGTGGCCGAGCACGGCAACTTCACGCGCGCGGCCGAAGAGCTGCGCATCTCGCAACCGACGTTGTCGCAGCAGATCAAGCAGTTGGAGCGAGTTGTCGGCGTCCAGCTGCTCGACCGCAGTGGCCGTGGGGTCCGCCCCACCGACGCGGGCGAGGCCTATGTGCACTACGCGAAGCGGGCGCTGCGGGAGCTGGCCGCCGCCGACCGTGCCGTCCTCGATGTCGCCGACCTCTCCCGGGGGCATCTGCGCCTGGCGGTGACGCCGACCTTCACCGCGTATCTCATCGGCCCGCTGGTGGAGGCGCTGCACACGCACCATCCCGGCATCACGCTGGAGCTGCGGGAAATGACGCAGGACCGCATCGAAACGAGCCTTCTGGCCGACGATCTCGACCTCGGGATCGCCTTCGCGGGATCCCATCCGCCAGGCATCACCGCCACCGCGTTGTTCACCGAGACCCTCAGCCTCGTCGTCGCCACGCACCACGCCCGGGACCGAGGCGACCGGCCGCTGCCGGTGCGTGACCTGGCCGATCAGCAACTCGCGCTGCTCAGCAGCGACTTCGCCACCCGAACTCACATCGACAGCTACTTCGCCCAGCATCGCGTCAGCCCGCCGATCGCGGTGGAGGCCAACACGATCCAGGCCCTCACGGAAATCGTCCGGCGCACCGGATTGCTGGCCGCCGTGCTGCCCGACGCGGTCACGGACGACCACCCGCACCTCACGCCCATCCCCATCGACCCTCCGCTGCCCGCCCGTGTCGCCACCCTGTTGCACCGGGAGAGCGCCTACGAGAGCGCCGCCGCACGCGCCTTCACCGGGCTCGCCCGCAACCTGGTCCGCGCACGCGGCTACGCACCGGTCTGAGCACCCCCGTACCGCGGACGGCATACCGAATGCTGACGCCGAGTGATGAGAGAATTGAGGACATGACAGGGTCTGAGGACTTCGAGCCCGAGTCGGAGCGGGTCACACGCCTGCTGCGTGACGAGATCATCGACGGTGTGCGTGAGCCGGGCAGCAAGCTCGTCGAGCGCGAGCTCGCCGCGGAGCTCGGGGTGAGCAGGCTGCCCGTCCGAGAGGCCCTGAAGGCACTGGTCACCGAGGGGCTGGTGACGCCGAGGCCGCGGACATGGGCCGTTGTGCGGGAGTTCACGCCTGCGGACATCGAGGACCTCGATGAGGTCCGCGCGGCCCTTGAGACGCTGACCTTCCGGCTCGCCGCCCAACGGCGTACCCGCGCGGGACTCGAGAAGCTCCGCTCGGATCTCGACGCCGAACGGAAGGCGGCGGACAAGGGGGACGCCGTACGGGCCCGCCGGGCTGCCGCGGACTTCCACGAGACGGTGACCGCGCTGGCCGACAACGAACTCCTGAACGAGCTCCAGACCACCCTCCGCAGCAGGATGCGCTGGCTGCTGGGGCAGCACGACGACCTCGAAGGCGTCGCACACGAGCACGAGGGCCTGTACCGGGCGATCGCGGAGCGCGATGTCGTGGGCGTCGAAAAGCTGGCCGGCAAACACCTGGTGACAGGCCGCCACGCGGCTGCCGCGCGGCGCAAGCGCCAGGACTGAACGCAACGGCCCGGCCGGGGCGGCGGGCACGGCAACGGGCCGCCCCGAGAGCTCGGACGTAGACGATTCCGTCCGGGACATCCGGGCGGATCTCCGTGCCGATGTTCCGGTCGAGAAGGTCATCGAGCCGTTCGAGCGGGCCGACGAGCGCCCGCCCGCCGGCCCTGGCGACCCGCACGGCGGCGTCGGCCTTCGGCTTCATCGCGCCTTCGGCAAAGGCCGGTCGGGGGATCGCCTCCGGTGATGCCGTGAGAATGTCCCCGCTGTTCGGGCGTCCCTCAGTTCTCACTGACGAAGTCGCCGTCCGTGGGCATCGCGAGCATGTCCGCCTTGAGTTCCGCGGCCGGAGCCGCCGAGGCGAGGTCCTTGTCCACGACCGCCTGCAAGCCCCCCAGCGGCCACGGAGCTCTCCTCAGCGCCCTTGCCGCGGTATTCGTCTTCGTCAACCTCGGCTCCGTGTGCAGTCACAGGTGACGTGGCCGTGTTCGCCGGCCGGGGCGCGTCGGTGGGGGGACAGGGGGCCGGCTCCGGTGACCGAGGGCTTCTGCCGGGCGGCGGTGTCACCGCCCGACGGGGCGGGTGGATCCAACGGTTGGTTACTGGTCGGGGTCGGAGTGGCAGCCGGTGTCGTGGCAGCCTTCTGCGTCCCGCGCGTCGTGGCGGAGTACCGCACCCGCAACCGGGCCGAGTTCCAGGACGCTGCCGCGGTCGTCGATCCGACCGTGCGGGCCGCCTTCTGCCGAGGGGCATGGGCACTCGCCGTCACGGCCCTCCTGTGGCCGGCCGCATGCGTGGTGAGCGTGGTCTCGCTCGTGGGCTCCGCCCACATGGGGTCGGGGGCGTTCGGAGTGACGGCGACCGTGTTCCTGGCCGTCATCGGGATCACGGTGGCCACCGGCGTGGCGTTGCGCCGCCTGCTCGGCGGTGTCCCGTCCGGGGCCCTGATCGGCATGATGGGCATCGGCTACGTCGGTTCGGTGTCCGAGGCAGGGGTCAGCGGCCCGCAGCAGATCGCGGGGGCCGGTCTCGCCGGGTTCGCGGGCCTGCTGATGCTGGTGCTGGACCGGGCGCATCGCACGGCGCGCAGAGCGGGTGCGGCTCGCGAGTAGCGGCCGTGCGCGGTCCGGGGCGTACCGGAATCACCCTCTGACGATGAATCAGGGCATTCACGCTAAGCTGCGAGTGCCCCGCGGGGGAAGTCCGGTCGAAATCCGGCGCTGACCCGCAACGGTAGGCGGAGCCTGGCATGTGGCCCCGTAAGCCCGATTACCCGCGGTGGTGAAGGCTCCTGTCAATTCGCCGTGGACTGCGAGTGGTGCTGCGCAGGGCGCTCCGCGTCCGGGCTGCTCCTTTGATCACGTAGGTGCACGGCCCGAGGCGAAAGCGATCCGCCCGTGGCCACACCCCTCGACCGTAGACCTGCCGTGCCGTCGCGCACGTCCCGCGCCGGATCAGGGCCCGCGCCGCCCCGGCGTGTGTCACTGCCGCTGCTCCTGATCACCCTGTGCGCCGTGCTCCTGGTCTCGCTCGTCTGCGGGGCGGGGATCGGGGCGTCGGGGCTCACCTGGGGCGAAGTGCTGCGTTGTCTGTGGGCCGGGCTGACCGGCGGCCGAATAACCCCCGACCAGGTCCCGGCGTACACCATCGTCTGGGAACTGCGCTTTCCGCGGGCTGTGCTGGCCGCGGTCGTCGGGGCCGGACTCGCGGCCATCGGCGTCGCCGTACAGGCCATGGTCCGCAATGCCCTCGCCGACCCGTTCGTCCTCGGGATCTCCTCGGGTGCGGCCGTCGGCGCCAACGCCGTGCTCATCTTCGGAGCCTTCGGCGCGCTGGGCATCTGGGCGCTGTCCACGGCGGCGTTCCTGTCCGCGCTCCTCGCCATGATGCTGGTGTACGCGATCGCACGCACCGCTCGCGGTCTGACCCCGGTGCGGCTCGTCCTGACCGGCACCGCGATGTACTACGGCTTCTCGGCCGTCACCACGTTCATGGTCTTCGCGGCCGAGCGCGGTGAAGCCGCCCGCTCCGCGATGATGTGGATGCTCGGCAGCCTCGGCGGAGCCAACTGGTCCTCCGTGCCGATCGCCGCGGCGGCCGTGCTCGGCGGTCTCGCCCACCTCGCCTGGTCGGCGCGCCGGCTGAACGCCCTCGCCATGGGCGACGAGACCGCGGCCGCGCTGGGCGTGGACGCGGGGCGGCTGCGCAAGGAGTTGTTCCTGGTCTCCGCGGCCGTCACGGGGGCGGTGGTCGCGGTGAGCGGTGCGATCGGCTTCGTCGGCCTGATGGTGCCGCACGCCGTACGGATGCTGGTCGGCGCGGACCACCGCCGGCTGCTGGCCGTCGCACCACTGGCGGGCGCTGTTCTGCTGATCTGGGTGGACATCCTCTCCCGGGTGGTGCTCGCGCCCGCCGAACTGCCGGTGGGCGTGCTGACCGCGGTCATCGGCGTGCCGTGCTTCGTACTGCTGATGCGCCGTCGTTCCTACACGTTCGGAGGCGCGTGATGCGGATCGACATCGAGGATCTGACGGTCGAGATCGCCGGCGCGCGGCTGGTGGAGGAGGTCACGCTGGGAGCGGCGGAGGGGCAGCTCGTCGGTCTCGTCGGGCCCAACGGCAGTGGGAAGTCCACCCTGTTGCGCTGCGTCTACCGGGCGCTGCGTCCCTCGGCCGGCACGGTGCGGCTCGGCGGCGAGGACCTGTACGCGATGAGCGCACGCGAAGGCGCCCGTCGGCTGGCCGCACTGCCCCAGGAGGCGGTCACCGAATTCGACTTCACCGTTGCCGAGGTCGTGGCGATGGGCCGGCTGCCGCACCAGTCGTCGGTGGGCCGGACCACCGACGAGGACCGGCAGGCGTGCCGGACCGCGCTCGCTGGAGTCGGCGCCGGCCACCTCGCCGACCGCGGCTTCCTCACCCTCTCCGGCGGCGAGAAGCAGCGGGTGCTGATCGCCCGCGCCCTGGCACAGCAGCCCCGGCTGCTGGTGCTCGACGAACCGACCAACCATCTGGACATCGCACAGCAACTGGAAGTGCTGGCGCTGGTACGCGACAGCGGGCTGACCGTCCTCACCGCGCTGCACGATCTCAATCTCGCCGCACTCCACTGCGACCTGCTCCATGTCATCGACAGCGGGCGGATCGTCGCGTCCGGCGCTCCGCACGACGTGCTCACCCCCGAGTTGCTGGCCGAGGTCTTCGGCGTACGGGCACACCGCGTCCCGCATCCGGAGACCGGCGCCGTACAGCTGCTCTTCGACCGTCTCCGCCCCGCTCGATCCGATTCCTGAGGAGTCGCTTCCCCCATGCCCAACCCCGTACGCCCCGCCGCACTCGTGCTCTCCGCCGTCCTGGTCCTCACCGGCTGCGGTGCGGAAATCACCCCTCGCCAGGAAGAGAGGAGTGGTGCTCGCACAGCCGGGGACCACTATCCGGTGACCATCGAGAACTGCGGCCGGCAGAACACCTACGACAAGGCCCCGCAGCGCGTGGTCACCAATGACGTCGGCATCACCGAGATCATGTTCGCGCTCGGACTCGAGGTCCACATGGCGGGTTATGTGATGCCCGAGGACAAGGGCGACCTCACGTCCGTTCCCTGGAAGGACGGCTACCGAAGGACCAAGTGGCTTTCCAGGAAGAGCATCAACAAGGAGCTGGTCCTCGACGTCCGTGCCGATCTGGTCTTCGCAGGATGGAACTACGGATTCAACGAGGGCGACGGGTTCACTCCCGCCGAGCTCCGAAAAGTGGGCATCGGCTCATATCTGCTGAGCGAGTCGTGCCGCAACGGCCGCGGGAAAGCACGCGGGGTGATGGCGCCACTCGATGCGCTCTACACCGATTTGCGGAACCTGGGAAAGATATTCGACGTGGAGGACCGTGCGGACACCCTCATCGCGACGTTCCGGAAGCAGGTGGCCGAAGCGCAGGCCGCGGCGCCGAAGGGTGCTGACCGCCCGCGGGTCTTCCTCTACGACGACGGGCGGGACAAGCCGCTGACCTCCGGTGCCTACGCCGGACCGCACGACATCATCACCAAGGCGGGTGGTGATCACGTCATGAAGGACCTCAAGGACAGCTGGGTGACGGTGGGCTGGGAGACCGTGGTCGAACGTGACCCCGAGGTGATCGTGATCAACGACTACGGTGACACCGGCGCGGCGCAGAAGGAGAAATTCCTGAAGTCCTATCCGCCGCTGGCGAACGTCTCGGCCATCAAGAACGATCGCATCTTTGTCCTCGATTACGCGGACCTGGTGGAAAGTCCGCGCAATCCCGCGGCCATCAGCTCACTTGCCGCATATCTGAGGAAAGCGACTGCCTAGGGCCTTTCGTTCGGATCAGGCCGGGCTCGCGGGGTCCGGCCTGATCCAAAAGAAAGACCCTGGAGCAGGCTCGGGGCGGCCACCTGGCCGTCGCCCGATCATGGCCGGACAGTAGAGTTCGGCTGCGTCATCCCCTGAACACCGAGGTACCGGCCGTGACTCTCGCACCACCCGAACAACCCGTCCCACCTGCGGTGACCGTCGTGGGAATCGGCGCCGACGGGTGGGCGGGACTGCCCGACGCGGCGCGCGCGGAACTGGCCGGCGCACAGGTTCTCATCGGTGGCGGGCGGCAACTCGACCTGCTCCCGCCGGCCTGCCGGGGGCAACGGGTGCCGTGGCCCTCGCCGTTGCGGCCGGCCGTCCCCGGCCTGCTCGCCGCGCACGCCGGGAGCAGGATCGCCGTCCTGGCCAGCGGCGACCCGATGTTCTACGGCATCGGCCGGGCACTCACCGAAGTGCTCGGCGCCGACGCGCTGAGGATCCTGCCCCACCCGTCGTCCGTGTCCTACGCCTGTGCCCGGATCGGCTGGCCGCTGGAGGACACCGAGGTCGTCACCCTGGTCGGCCGCCCCGCCGCCCGGCTGGCCGCCGCACTGCACGACGGCCGACGGGTACTGGCCCTCAGCGCGGACGCCGGCACTCCGGCCGCGGTGGCCGGGCTGCTGCGCGAACAGGGCTTCGGCCCGAGTCGTCTGCGCGTGCTCGAACAGCTCGGCGGAGCGGACGAAGCCTGCGTGGAGGGCACCGCGGACCACTGGCCGCACCCACCGGGCGACCCGCTGAACATCATCGCGATCGAATGCCGGCGCGCCCCCGGCACCCCGCGCCTCGGTGCCGTCCCGGGCCTGCCCGACGAGGCGTACGAACACGACGGGCAGCTCACCAAGCGGCACATCCGGGCCGCGACCCTCGGTGTGCTCGCGCCCGCCCCCGGCGAACTCCTGTGGGACATCGGCGGAGGCTCGGGGTCCATCGCGATCGAATGGATGCGGAGCCACCCGTCCTGCCGGGCGATCACCGTGGAACGCGATCCGGCGCGGGCCGAACGCATCGCACGCAACGCCGACCGTCTCGGGGTACCTGCCCTGCGTGTGGTCACCGGCCGGGCCCCCGGAAACCTGGCCGAACTGCCCACACCTGATGCCGTGTTCATCGGCGGCGGGCTGACCGCGCCCGGCCTTCTCGACACCTGCTGGGACGCGCTGCCGGCCGGCGGACGCCTGGTCGCCAATACGGTCACGCTGGAGTCCGAGGCGCTGCTCGCCGAGGCACACCACAGGCACGGCGGTGACCTGGTCCGGCTCGCGGTCGCGCATGCCGTGCCGGTCGGCGGCTTCACCGGCTGGCGGCAGGCCATGCCGGTCACCCAGTGGTCCGTACGCAAACCCTCGATCAGTCCCGATGCGGAACGCTCAGCGCAAGAGCCCGCGCAAGACCCAGGAGACAACACATGACCGTGTATTTCATCGGCGCGGGCCCCGGGGCGGCCGACCTGATCACCGTGCGCGGCGCCCGCACGCTCGCCTCCTGCGGGGTGTGTCTGTACGCGGGCAGCCTGGTGCCCCGGGAACTGCTCGCCGAATGCCCCCCGGACGCCCGCCTGGTGGACACCGCGCAGCTCGACATCGACCAGATCACCGCCGAGCTGACCGCCGCGCACCGGGCCGGCCACGACGTGGCCCGGCTGCACTCGGGCGATCCCTCGGTGTTCAGCGCGGTCAATGAGCAGATGCGTCGGCTCGACGAGGCCGGGGTGCCCTACGAAGTGGTGCCCGGCGTACCCGCGTTCGCGGCCGCGGCGGCGGCGCTCAAGCGGGAGTTGACCGTACCGACCGTCGGCCAGACCGTCATCCTCACCCGGGTGGCCAACCGCGCGACCGCGATGCCGGAGGGCGAGGACCTGGCCACGCTGGGCCGCAGCGGCGCCCTGATCGTGCTGCACCTCGCCGCGCAGTACGTGGACCGCGTCGTCGAGGAACTGCTGCCGCACTACGGAGCCGACTGCCCGGCCGTCGTCGTGGCGCTGGCCTCACGTCCGGACGAAGTCATCCTGCGTGGATCCCTCGACGGCATCGCCGAGCAGGTGAAGGCAGCGGGCGTGATCCGTACCGCCGTCATCATGGTCGGCCGCACCCTGGGCGCCGAGCAGTTCCGCGACAGCCACCTCTACTCGCCCGGACGCGAGCGCCACGTCTGCTGACGGGGCCGCAGCATCGGCCGGGCGGCCGGTCAGCGCACGCTGCTGCGCCCGACGACCGTGCCCGCCCGGTCGATGCAGATGACGTCGACGGCGACCTGGTGGCGGTGGCGGCGCGGGACGAGGCGCTGTCGGTGCTGCGGGGCGCACC
>NZ_JBEXPH010000273.1:0-6933 GCF_040611955.1 Streptomyces sp. NPDC006510
GCAGCCTTCCTTCCCCGAAGTGGTGACCTTCATCAGCCCGCGCCCGGCGGGCAAGGCCTGGGTGCTGCGCCGCTGGGATCGCCACGAGAATGAGAACGACGAGTGGGACGAGCAGCCGCCCGGCGACACCGACGACCCGGCACCGGCCAAGGACGGCAAGGGAAACAAGGGCCGCACCTTCACCGGGATCGCCGCCGCCGCGGTGACCACCGTGCTCGCGGTGGTCGTGGCCGGGCAGGTCGCCCAGGACAACGGCGGCGGAACCACCGCCGCGCAGCCCGCGGGCGTCGACCGGGGCGGTCCCGACGGCACCTCCCGCTCGGACGACCGGGAGACCCCGAAGGCGGTACAGGTCAAGCCGCTCTCGTACGCGCAGAAGATGGCCAAGGCCTATCCGCTCGCCCCGGAACTGAAGGCGTCCGGAAAGTTCGAGGCGGTGCCGGGGACGGCGAAGGCCCCGGGCCGGGGACACAAGTACCGCTACCGGATCGACGTCGAGAAGGGCCTCGGTCTCGATGCCGCGCTCTTCGCCAGGGCCGTCCAGGAGACGCTCAACGACGACCGCAGCTGGGCGCACGACGGGGCGATGACCTTCGAGCGGGTCTCCACCGGCGACCCCGACTTCGTGATCACCCTGGCCAGCCCCGGGACCACCGGCGAATGGTGCAAGAAGTCCGGTCTGGACACGACCCAGGACAACGTCTCCTGCGACTCCGCGGCGACCGAGCGCGTGATGATCAACGCCTACCGCTGGGCGCAGGGATCGTCGACCTTCGGTCCGGACAAACTCTTCGCCTACCGCCAGATGCTGATCAACCATGAAGTCGGCCACCGGCTGGGGCACAACCATGTGAGTTGCGGCACCCCCGGAGCCCTCGCTCCGGTGATGCAGCAGCAGACCAAGTCGCTGAACATCGACGGAATCAAATGCCGGCCCAACGCCTGGGTGTACCCGCCCAGTTGATGTCGGCAGGAGGCGGGCCCGCGGGTGCGACGGGCCGCCTCCCGGGTATGCCGGACCCCGCAGCCTCATGTGGAACCGGCATACGCACGCCCTGATGTTGTCCGCATGGTGAGATCGCTGTCTCAATTCGCGTTGACATCCCCTGGGCGGTGATCCATATTTCTCGACATGTCACACGGCCCCGTCCTCCCCGATCGCGCAGTCATAGAGCTGGCGCTCATCGGCGTGACCGGGCACAGTGTCGCCGACATCGACTGTTGCTGACGCCTGCCCGAGCGCGCGTCCGCCCGCGGTCCGGGCCCTGAACGGGGCCGGGACCGCCATCACGACTGCCGCGCTTGGGCGCATTCCGTCCGCAGGCGCGGCAGTTCGATGTTTCCGGTCAACTTCTCCACCGATGACCGGCTTTGTGCACTCGCTCTCGCCGCTGCCCGCACGGAATTCCTTCCGTCCCTTTTCGCCAGGCAGTACATCCGAGAGGTCATCTTCCGATGCGTCAACCGTCCGTCATATCGCGCCGCGTGGCAGCGGCCACCGCAGTACTCGTCGTGGCCGCGGGTGCCGCGGCCTGCGGGCCCAAGGACAACAAGGGCGGCGACGGCAGCTCCGGTGCGGCGGGCAAGCCCGAGAAGGGCGGCACGCTCACCGTCCTCAACAGCAAGCCGCAGGAGGACTTCGACCCCGCGCGGCTCTACACCTCCGGCGGCGGCAACGTCCCCTCCCTCGTCTTCCGCACGCTCACCACCCGCAACCGGGAGGACGGCACGGCCGGTGCGAAGGTCGTCCCCGACCTCGCGACCGACCTGGGCACGCCCAGCAAGAACGCCACCGTGTGGACGTACACCCTCAAGGACGGCCTGAAGTACGAGGACGGCACCGCGATCACCAGTGCCGACATCAAGTACGGCATCGAGCGCTCCTTCGCCGCCGAACTCTCCGGCGGCGCGCCCTACCTGCGCGACTGGCTGATCGGCGGCGCCGACTACCAGGGCCCGTACAAGGACAAGAAGGGCCTCGACTCGATCGAGACGCCCGACGCGAAGACGATCGTCTTCCACCTCAACAAGCCGGAGGGCGAATTCCCCTTCCTGGCCACGCAGACCCAGACGACCCCGGTGCCCAAGGCCAAGGACAAGGGCACCAAGTACGAGGAGCACCCGATCTCCTCGGGCCCGTACAAGGTCGTCAAGAACGAGGGTGACGGCGAGCGCCTGATCCTGGAGCGCAACCCGCACTGGTCGGCGTCGACCGACGAGGAGCGCAAGGCCTACCCCGACCGGATCGACGTGCGCTCCGGGCTCGACTCCGCCGTCATCAACCAGCGCCTGTCCGCCTCGCAGGGCGCCGACGCCGCCGCCGTCACCACCGACACCAACCTGGGCCCGGCCGAGCTCGCTAAGGTCACCGGCGACAATAAGCTGGCCGCCCGCGTCGGCACCGGCCACTTCGGCTACACCAACTACATCGCCTTCAACCCGAAGGTGAAGCCGTTCGACAACCCGAAGGTGCGTCAGGCGATCTCGTACGCCGTCGACCGCTCCTCGGTGGTCAACGCGGCCGGCGGCTCCTCGCTCGCCGAGCCCGCCACCACCTTCCTGCCCGACCAGGCGGCCTTCGGCTACACGCCGTACGACCACTTCCCGGCCGGAAAGACCGGCAACGCGGCCAAGGCCAAGGAACTGCTGAAGGAGGCCGGCTACCCCAAGGGGCTGACCGTCACCCTCACGCACTCCAACGACAAGGACTTCGCCACCAGCCCGGAGATCGCCACCGCGCTCCAGGAGGCGCTGAAGAAGGCCGGAATCACCGTCAAGCTCCAGGGCCTGGAGAGCAACGACTACTCCGACACGGTCTACAACGTGAAGAGCGAGCCCGGCTTCTTCCTCGGCGGCTGGGGCGCCGACTGGCCGTCCGGCGGCCCGTTCTTCGCGCCGATCTTCGACGGACGCCAGATCGTCAAGTCCGGCTACAACTTCAACTCCGGCCAGCTGAACGACCCCGCGGTCAACAAGGAGATCGACGAGATCAACAAGCTGACCGACCTGAGCGCCGCCGCGAAGCGCTGGGGCGCGCTCGACAAGAAGGTCGGTGAGCAGGCGCTGACCGTGCCGCTGTTCCACCCGGTCTACAAGCGCCTGTACGGCGAGTCCGTCAAGAACGTCGTGATCAGCGACTGGACCGGTGTGCTCGACATCTCGCAGGTCGCGGTCAAGTAGTCATGGCAGACGCAATACCGGCCGAGGAGGCGGGGGCCGTCAAGGTCCCCGCCTCCGGGGCCCATCCGTTCTGGCGGCGGCTGCGCGCCCGGCGCGCGGCCCTCGTGGCGGCCGCGATCGTCGCCCTGCTGGTCCTGGTCGCGCTCGCCGCACCGCTGCTCGCGGGCATCGAGGGCCAGGACCCCACCACGTACCACCCGGATCTCGTCGACTCCGCCACCGGCGGGGTGCCGGTCGGCTCCTTCGGCGGGATCAGCGCCGAGCACTGGCTCGGCGTCGAACCGCTCACAGGACGCGACCTGTTCGCCCGCGTCGTTCACGGGGCCCGGGTCTCGCTCGGTGTCGCGCTCGCCGCCACCCTGCTCCAGGTGATCATCGGGGTCGGCATCGGGCTCGCGGCCGGGCTCGGCAACCGCTTCGTCGACCAGGCGCTCAGCCGGGTCACCGACGTCGTGGTCGCGCTGCCCGTCATGGTGATCGCGCTCGGCGCGCTCGCCGTCGTACCCACGAGCTTCCCCCGCCCGGTCCTGATCGCCGTGATCATCGGCCTGGTCGGCTGGTCCGGAATCTCGAAGATCGTGCGCGCCCAGACGCTCTCGCTGAAATCGCGCGACCACGTCGCCGCCGCCCGGCTCAGCGGATGGGGCTCCTGGCAGATCGCCAAGCGCGAACTGCTGCCCGCCCTGGCCGCACCCGTCATCACCTACGCGGTGCTGCTCTTCCCGTCGAACATCGTCGTCGAAGCGGCGCTGTCCTTCCTCGGGGTGGGCATCAAGCCGCCCACCCCGTCCTGGGGACAGATGCTCAGCGACGCCGACACCTGGTACCAGGCGGCGCCCACCTATCTGCTGATCCCCGCCCTGCTGCTCTTCGTCACCGTGCTGGCGCTGACCGTCCTCGGCGAGGGCGTACGCACCGCACTCGACCCGCGCGCCGAATCCCGGCTGCGGATCGGCACCGGACGGAAGAAGGAGGCCGACGCGTGAAGTGGTTCCTGCTCAGACGGCTCGGCGGGGCACTCTTCGTGCTGCTCGCCCTCAGCGTCGTCGTCTACGCGGCCTTCTACGTCGCCCCCGGCAACGTCGCGCAGATCGCCTGCGGTCCGCGCTGCTCGCCGGCACAGGTGGCGCAGGTCAGCGAACAGCTGCACCTGGGCGACCCGTTGTACCTCCAGTACGCGCACTTCCTCCAGGGTCTCTTCGTCGGCCGCGACTACTCGACCGGCACCGGCGTGCTGCACTGCCAGGCGCCCTGCCTGGGGCTCTCGTACCAGAGCGACCAGCAGGTCACCGAGCTGATCCTGGCCAAGCTCCCGGCCACCGCCTCGCTCGCCGTCGGCGCCTTCGTGCTGTGGATGCTGCTCGGGGTCGGCACCGGACTGCTCTCGGTGTGGCGGCGCGGCCGGCTGACCGAGCGGGTCCTCACCTGGATCACCCTGGCCGGCATGGCGACCCCGGTCTTCGTCATCGGACTGCTGCTGATCATCATCCTGGTCACGGCGCTCCAGATCCTGCCGTTCCCGGACTACGTACCGCTCACCGAGGACCCGGAGCAGTGGGCCTGGAACCTGCTGCTGCCCTGGATCTCGCTGGCCCTGGTGTCCGCGGCCCCGTACGCCCGGATGACCCGGGCCTCGATGCTGGAGACCCTGGCCGAGGACCATGTGCGCACCTTCAGGGCGTACGGGGTCGGCGAACGGGCGCTCGTGGGGCGGCACGCGCTGCGCGGTGCGCTGGCGCCGGTGATCGCGCTCGGCGCACTCGACATCGGCTCGATGTTCGGCGGTGCCGTCCTCACCGAGTCGCTCTTCGGGATTCCGGGGGTCGGCCGTGAACTCGTCGACGCCGTGAAGCACGTGGACCTTCCGGTGGTCGTCGGTCTGGTGCTCGTCACCGGATTCTTCGTCGTCCTCGCCAATGCCGTCGCGGACATTCTCCAGGCGATGGCCGACCGACGGGTGGTGCTGGCATGAGCCTGGTCGAAGTCTCCGATCTCTCGATCTCGTTCGGCGATGTGCGGGCGGTGGACGGGCTGTCGTTCTCGCTGGAGGCCGGCGGCGCGCTCGGTGTGGTCGGCGAGTCCGGCTCCGGCAAGAGCGCCTCGGCGTACGCCCTGCTCGGACTGCACCGGGGGACCGGCGCGAAGGTCGGCGGCTCGATCCGGGTCGCCGGAGTGGACGTGACCGCCGCGGACGACGCGGAACTGCGGGCTCTGCGGGGTGCGAAGGCCGCGATGGTCTTCCAGGACCCGCTGTCCTCGCTGGACCCCTACTACGCGGTGGGCGACCAGATCGCCGAGGTGTACCGGGTCCACAGCCGGGCCTCCCGCCGGGCGGCGCGGGCGCGGGCGGTGGAGGTGCTGGACCGGGTCGGGATTCCCGATGCGGTACGGCGATCCCGGTCCCGGCCGCACGAGTTCTCCGGCGGTATGCGGCAGCGGGCGCTGATCGCGATGGCCCTGGCCTGCGAGCCCCAGCTGCTCATCGCCGACGAGCCGACGACCGCCCTGGACGTCACCGTCCAGGCCCAGATCCTGGACCTGCTGCACGACCTGCGCCGCGAGACGGGCATGGGGCTGCTGCTGGTCACGCACGACGTGGGCGTGGCGGCGGAGTCGGTCGACGAGGTGCTGGTCATGCAGTCGGGCCGGGCGGTGGAACGGGGGCCGGTGGGCGAGGTGCTGGTGGCGCCGCGCGAGCCGTACACGCGGGCGCTGCTGGCGGCGGTGCCGCGGGTGACGGAGCCGCGCGTTCCCGGGCAGCGGATCTCTCCGGGCGCGAAGCCGGCTGACGACGCGGGCGCCCCGCTCGTCGAAGCCGTGGACGTCCGGCAGGTGTTCGGCAGAGGGAAGACCGCCCTCGCCGCCGTCGACGGGGTCTGCCTCACCGTCCGGCGCGGCGAGACCCTCGGCATCGTCGGTGAGAGCGGCAGCGGCAAGACCACCCTCGGGCGGATGCTCGTCGGACTGCTGGAACCCACCTCGGGGCGGCTCAGCCGCGATGCCCGGGTGCAGATGGTCTTCCAGGACCCCGTCTCCTCCCTCAACCCGCGCCGCTCGATCGGCGAGTCGGTCGCCGACCCGCTGCGGGCCTCGGGGGAGCGCGACGAGGTGGTGATCAGGGCGCGGGTACGGGATCTGCTGACGCGGGTCGGGCTCGCCCCGGAGAGCTACGACCGCTATCCGCACGAGTTCAGCGGCGGTCAGCGCCAGCGCGTCGGGATCGCCCGGGCGCTGGCCGCCGAGCCGGAGCTGATCGTCTGCGACGAGGCCGTCTCCGCGCTCGATGTGACCACGCAGGCCCAGGTGACCGCCCTGCTGGCGGATCTCCAGCGGGAACTGGGGCTCGCCCTGGTCTTCATCGCGCACGACCTCGCCGTCGTACGGCAGGTCAGCGACCGGGTCGCCGTGATGCGGCAGGGCCGGATCGTCGAGGAGGGCGAGGTGGACCAGGTGTACGGGGACCCCCGGGACCCGTACACCAAGCAGCTTCTGGCCGCTGTTCCCGCGCTCGATCCGGCGCTCGCTGCGGTGCGCCGCGCGGCCCGCAAGGAACTGGCCGCTGCTTGACCCTGTGTGACCGATCGCTCCCATAGCGCGACAGAACGCTACCGGGGCGGGAAAGTTACGACGGTTCACCCCTTTCGGTGGTGGGGGGGGGAAACCTCCGTGGGCGCACCCCCGCAAACCGGTAAGGTGGTGCCGCGGTGTTGCGCCCGTGCGGAGGCGGGGGCCCCCCAAGGAGGTGGGGGGGGT
>NZ_JBEXPH010000273.1:6943-8823 GCF_040611955.1 Streptomyces sp. NPDC006510
ACGACCCCCTCGCGGGCGGTTCATACTCCGCCGATCCCCGGGTGGGGTGGTCGCTCCCAACCCCCCCCCCCCCCACCACCGGCGAATCCGCTTACGGTCGTCCCGCTGTGAGCCGCCGTTCCGACGGCGGCCGCCCACAAGGGAGATCGGGGGTGTGCTCGTGCGGATCGGACTGCTCACCGACGGTGGCTATCCGTATGCGACCGGTGAGTCCAGACTCTGGTGCGACCGCCTGGTACGCGGGCTCGCCCAGCACGAGTTCGATCTCTTCGCGCTCAGCCGCTCGGCCGAACAGGAGGCGCAGGGCTGGGTCCAGCTCCCGATGCAGGTCAGCCGGGTCCGGACGGCGCCGCTGTGGACGGCCGACGAGGACGTCCTGGGCACCCGGGCCGCCAAGGGGCTGCTCGCCCGGCTGGTGACGGGCGGCGGTACCCGCCCGTACGGACGGCGCGAACGACAGCGCTTCACGGCGCACTTCACGGCTCTCGCGGCCTCGGTCTGCGCGGCGGGCGCGGCGAACGGCGAGGGCGACGGGGGCGCGGGCACCGGCGGACCGGGCGGCGAAGGGGCTGCGACCGCCACCGCCGCGGACGTGCGGTTCACGGACGGTCTGTACGGGCTCGCCGAGCTGGCCCGCGAGCACGGCGGACTCACCGCCGCCCTCCGCTCCGAAACCGCCGTGCGCATACTCGAAACGGCCTGCCGCGCCCCGGGCGCCGGGCGCACCGTCCAGACCGCCACCGTCCCCGACCTCCTCGCCTTCGCCCGGGAGCTCGACCGGGTGCTCCGCCCGCTCTCGCTCGACTGGTACGACGAGGAGAGCCTCGGCGCGGTCGACCTCTGTCACGCGACGTCCGGTGGTGCCGCCGCCCTGCCGGGGCTGCTGGCCAAACGCTTCTTCGGGGTGCCGCTGCTGGTCACCGAGCACGGCGTGCAGCTGCGGGCGCACTACCTCGCGGCGACCGGCACCGCGCTGAACGCGCCGGTGCGCGCCCTGCTCGCCAGCTTCCACGGGCGGCTCGCCACCGAGGTGTACCGGCAGGCCGCGATCGTCACCCCGGGCAACACCCACGCCCGCCGCTGGCAGGAGCGGTGCGGCGCCGGACGCGAGAAGCTGCGCACCGTCTACCCCGGCATGGAGTCCGAGCGCTTCACGGCGCTGGGGGAGAGCGGCGACAGCGGCCCCGACGACACCCTGGTCTGGGTCGGCCGGATCGAGCCCGCCAAGGACCTGATCGCGCTGCTGCACGCCTTCGCGGAGGTACGGAAGGCCGAACCGGACGCCCGGCTGAGGATCATCGGCGCCCCCGCCCCGGGCCCCGAAGGCGCCACCTATCTCGCGCACTGCCGGGCGCTCGCCGCCCAGCTGTTCCCCGACGAGGCCACGGACGCGCACGCCGTCGGCGACAACCCGGTCTCCTTCGAGGACATCGGCGGGGCCGAGGTGCCCGATCTGCCGGACGCCTACGCGGCGGGCGGGGTCGTCGTCCTGTCCAGCGTGGTCGAGGGCTTCCCGATCGGTCTCGTCGAGGCGATGTTCTGCGGCCGGGCCACGGTGTCGACGGATGTCGGCGCGGTCGTCGAGGTCATCGGCGGCACCGGGCTCGTGGTGCCCGCGCGCAACCCCAGGGCGCTGGCCGACGCCTGTCTCGCGCTGCTGCGGGACCCCGAGCGTCGTGCACGGCTCGGAGCGGCGGCGCGCGCCCGCGCGCTCGAACTCTTCACCGTCGAACAGAACCTCGCGGCATTCCGCGGCATCTACCTGGAGCTGATCTCGCACGCCCCGGTGCGCAGGGAGGCCGAAGCGGTGGACGCCCATGGCGAACCGCGTCCGTTCGCCACCCCGCCGGAGGCGCATGTCCTGGGCCCGTGGACGGCCT
>NZ_JBEXPH010000274.1:0-8769 GCF_040611955.1 Streptomyces sp. NPDC006510
CCGCGCCCCGCGCGCCGACCTCGCCCTCCACGATCCGGACCGGCCGGCCCAGCACATCGGCGAACAGCCGCATCCAGGCGGGGGAGCGGGTGCCGCCGCCGCACAGGGCGAGGGCGCCGGTGAGACCCGCGGCCTCCAGGCAGTGCCGGGCGGCGAAGCCGATGCCCTCGCAGACGGCGCGGATCAGATCCGCCGGGGTCGTCTCCAGGGACACACCGGTGAACTCGGCACGCAGCCTCGGCTCGACGAACGGGGCGCGTTCGCCGGACGGGGCGAAGTAGGGGAGCACCCGGACACCGTTCGCGCCGGGCGGAGTGGCGGCGAGCAGCGCGTCGACCTCCGTATGGCGTACGCCGGTGGTGGTCAGGACCCAGTCAAGGGCCGCCGTGCCGACCATCGCGGGCATGGCGCGCAGCCAGTGGCCGGGGCGGTCGGTGGAGATGTGCAGCCCGGCCGGTTCGCCGTCCAGGTCGAGCCGCTCCGTGGCCACCAGCGCGGCCAGACAGGTGCCGACGATCAGCAGCCCGTCCCCCGGGCGGGTGACGCCCGCGCCGAGCGCGCAGGCCGGCAGGTCGTACGGGCCATTGGAGATCCGTACTCCGGAGGGGAGTTCGGCGGTGGCGACCGGATCGCTGACCGGGGCGAGGAGCGGGGCCCGGTGACCGAGGCCGAGCGCGGCCAGCACATCGGGGGCGTACGCCCGGGTCAGCGGGTCCAGGAACGGCATCGAAGCGTCGGAGACATCCGTGGCCCGGACCCCCGTCAGCCGCTGGAACACCATGTCCTTGCAGTACAGGGCGGTCGTCGCGGCGTCGAGCGAGGCCGGTTCGTGCCGGTCGAGCCAGGCCAGCACCGGGCCCGGACAGCCCGGGAACATCGCGCTGCCGGTGCGCCGGTAGACGGTCTCGAAGACACCGGACGCCAGCCAGGAGTCGACCAGTTCATGGGCCCGGCCGTCCATCCAGGAGATCGCCTTGCGGACCGGCCGGCCCGCCGCGTCGACCAGCCAGACGCCGTCGCCCTGGCCGGTGAGTCCGGCGAACGCGACCCCGTCGGAGCCGAGCGCGTCCAGCACCTCGCGGACCGCGCCGAACACCTCGTCCATGTCCTGCTCCGCGGAGCCGTCGTGGATCGCCAGCCCCACCGGGCGGGACTCGACGGCCAGGGTGCGGCCGTCCGGGTCGAAGGCGGCGGCCTTCACCACGGACGTGCCGACATCGATGCCGATGTACCTCGTCGTGCTTCCGGTCATCGTCACGGCTCCCCTCACAGCGCGTGGGCGAGCGGCTCGCCCCGCACGTAGCGCGCCACCTCGGCCGCCGCGATCCGGGCCGCCTTCTCCGCGACGGCCCGGCTGGCCCCCGCCACATGCGGGGTCATCAGCAGATGCCTGGTACGGAAGAGCCGCGAGCCCGGCGGGGGCGGCTCCTGCTCGTACGTGTCGAGCGCCGCGGCCCGCAACTGCCCCGAGTCCAGCGCGTCGCACAGCGCGCCGGTGTCCAGCAGCCCGCCCCGGGCCGCGTTCACCAGCACCGCGCCGCGCGGCAGCAGCGCCAGCTCACGGGCCCCGATGAGATGCCGGGTCTCCGGGGTGAGCCGGGCGTGCAGGGTGAGGACGCGCGAGCGGGCCAGCAGTGCCTCCAGCGAGCCGGCCCGCATGCCGTGGACGTCGCCGCGCACATACGGGTCGTACACCTCGACCTCGGCGCCGAAGGCGGAGAGCACCCGGGCCACCCGGCTGCCCACCGCGCCGTAGCCGATCAGCCCGACCGGGGTGTCCTCCAGCTCCAGGCCGCAGTTCTCGTAGGTGTAGTGGGTGGCGTCCCAGCGGCGGTCCGAGGCGAGAGCGCGGTGCGCCTCCGGGATGCGGCGCAGGGCGGAGAGGATCAGTCCGACGGTGAACTCGGCGGTCGCCGCCGCGTTGCGCCCCGGCGCGAAGCACACCCGCACGCCCCGGGCGCGTGCCGCGGCCGCGTTCACATTGACCGGGCCGCCCCGGCAGACCACGATCAGCCGGAGATCGGGTGCGGCGGCCAGGACCCGTTCCGTGAACGGGCCCATCTGCGTCACGCACACCTCCACCCCGGCCAGGGCGGCGATCAGCGCGTCCTCGGCGTCGCTCGCCTCGTCGACCTCGGCGACCTTGCCGAAGGGCTCCAGGGGCCAGGGCAGGGTGAGTTCGCCGAGCTGCGGCTCCGTGCCGAGCGGGCCGAGCGCGTGGTGCAGGGCCTCGGCGAGCAGTGAGTTGCGGACGAAGTGGTCACCGGCGAGCAGAATCCTCGTGGCGGGGCGGACCGTCTCGGGGCGGGTCATCGCAGAGCGTCTCCTGTCTGGGCGTCGAAGACATGGATGTGCCGGGGATCGGCGGTGATGCGTACGGTGTCGTCCCGGTCGAGCCGTACCTCCGGACCGGTCACGACGACCAGCGGCTCCGCCACCCCGTCCAGCGAGAGCGTGGCGATGCCGGATTCCAGCAGGGGCTCGTGGGCGGCGACCCGGGCCCGTACCCCAGTGTCGTCCAGGCGCAGATCCTCCGGGCGGATGCCGAGCACCACCGCGCGTCCCGCCGGGATCCGGTGCGGTACGGGGAGGCGCACGGCGGCCGAGAGACGCACCCCGCCCGATCCGTCGGCCGTGCCCGGCAGCAGATTGACCGCGGGCTCCCCGACGAAGTCGGCGACGAACAGATTCGCCGGGGCGTCGTAGATCTCCTCGGGCGTGCCGAGCTGCTGGATCTCGCCGTCCCGCATCACCGCGATCCGGTCGGCGAGCGACAGCGCCTCCTCCTGGTCGTGCGTGACGAGGATGGTGGTGTGGCCGCTGTCGCGCTGGATGCGTTTCAGCTCGCGCCGGGTGGTGTCCCGCTGGGCGGCGTCGAGATGGGAGAGCGGTTCGTCCAGGAGGAGGACGTCGGGGACCCGGATCAGCGCACGGGCCAGGGCGACCCGCTGCTTCTGGCCGCTGGAGAGCTCGGCCGGGCGGGCGTCCAGGAGGCCGGTGATCCCGATGCGTTCGGCCATGGCGGCGACCCGGCGGCGGATCTCGGCCCGGTCGCAGCCGCCCCGGGCGGCGAGCCCGAACCCGAGGTTCTCCGCGACCGTCAGCGGCGGATACAGCGCGTAGTTCTCGAACGCCACCCCGATGTTGCGCTGCCGGGCCGGGAGGGCGACCACCGACGAGCCGCCGATGAGGATGTCGCCGCCGGTGACCGTTTCCAGCCCGGCGATCATCCGCAGGGTCGTGGACTTGCCGCAGCCGGACGGGCCGAGCAGCCCCAGCAGCTCGCCGGAGCGCAGCTCGACGTCGATGGACCGGACGGCCTCGACGGCGGCCCGGCCCCGCCCGGTGTAGGTCTTGCGCAGGGCGCGCAGGGCCAGTTCAGTCATCCGTCACCGCCGCCTCGCCGTCACCCGTCATCGCCGTCCCCCGCTCCGGAGAACCGGCCGGTGGAGCAGACCTCGTAGGGCACCTTGTGCTCGTCCAGTTCGCGCAGCGCCTGGGGGGACGCCCCGTCGTCGACCAGCAGCAGATCGAAGCGGGAGAGCGGGGCGAGCCGGTGCAGGGCGACCCGGCCCAGCTTCGAGTGGTCGAGCAGCAGCACATTGCGGCTCGCCGAATCGAGCATCGCCCGCTTCACGGAGATGATGTGCTGCTCCTGGTGGTAGGCGAAGCCGCCGGACGCGGCGGAGGTGGAGGTGAAGCAGATGTCGACCTGGAGCGACTGCACCGCCTCCACGCACGAGACACCGAGGAACGAGGAGTGCAGCGGGTCGAAGTCCCCGCCGAGGCCCATCAGATGGATGCCGCGCTCCTGCGACAGCAGGTTGATCGCCTCCAGGAAGTTGGTGACGACGGTCAGCGGGGTGATGGAGCGCAGCCTGCGCGCTATCTCCAGCGTGGACGTCGAGTCGTCGAGCATCACCGCCATGCCCGGCTCGATGAGGCTCAGCGCCCGCTCGGCCACGGCGGCCTTCTCGGCCCGCATCGTCTTCAGCCGGTAGGAGACGTTCGACTCGAAGACGCCGGACGGCTGGGCGGTGACGCCGCCGCGGAACTTGCGGACGATGCCCTGCCGTTCCAGCTCGTCCAGATCGCGGTGGATGGTCATCAGGCTGACGTCGAAACGCTCCGCCAGTTCGGCGGCGCTCACCTCGCCCTGCGCGAGGACGTACTCGGCTATGGATGCCTGACGCGGGGCGGGCCCCCGCTGCGGAACGTTGCTCACGTGCTGATCCTTCGTCCTGGACGTGCCGGCCGGTCGGCCTCGAACAGCAGCAGACTCTCAGGCGGTACGGAGAGCCGTACCGGATGGTCGGGGCTCAGGCCGGCCGCCTCGGCGCGCGGGACGACGAGGGACAGCCGCTGCCCGCCGATCCGGACGGTGACCTCGGTGGCCCGGCCCAGCAGCTCGGTGACATGGACGGCGCCGGTCAGCTCCAGGTCCGGGGCCCCGCCGCCGGTCCGCTCCGGCCCCCGGAGCCCGATGTCCCGCGGCCGTACGCCCAGTTGGACGGCGGTGCCGGGCGGTGCGGGCACCGTCAGCGGCAGCTCGTACGCCCCGTCCGGTGACCGGAAACACCCCTCGGGCGTCACCGTACCGGGCAGCAGATTGATCCGCGGCCGGCCGAAGGACCGGGCGACGAAGGTGTCGTACGGGCGGTGCCACAGCTCCTCGCGGGTCCCGGTCTGCACCATGCGGCCGTCCCTGATCACCCCGATCCGGTCGCCGAGCGCCAGCGCCTCCACCGAGTCGTGGGTGACGTACAGCGTCGTGGTGCGCCGGACCGCGCCGATCGCCTTCAGCTCCGCGCGCATCGCCTGCCGCAGCTTCGCGTCCAGGTGCGACAGCGGCTCGTCCAGCAGGAACGCCCTGGCCGGCCGCACCAGCACCCGGCCGAGCGCCACCCGCTGCCGCTGGCCGTTGGAGAGCCGGCCCACCTGACGGTCCAGCAGGCCGCCGATGCCGAGCAGCTCGGCGATCTCCCCGATCCGCTCGCGCGCCTCGTCCGCGGGGAGGCGGTGGCGCGGCGAGCGGAGCGGGGAAGCGAGATTGTCGTACGCGGTGCGGTGCGGGTACAGCGCGTACGACTCGAAGCACATGGCCACGCCCCGGTCGTAGGGCTCCACGCCCGCCATGTCCGCCCCGCCCAGCTCGACCGTCCCGGCCTGCGGCTGCTCCAGGCCCGCGATCGTCTTGAGCGCGGTCGTCTTCCCGGCGCCGGACGGGCCGAGCAGACAGAAGAACTCGCCCTCGGCCACCTCCAGTTCCAGGCCGTCCAGCGCGGTGTTCTTCCCGTACCGCTTGCTGACACCGCGCAGCGCGATGGCCGCCGGGCCGGTCATGACTTCACCGCCCCGAACGACAGGCCGCGCACCAGATACCGCTGGATGGTCAGGGCCAGCAGCAGCGGCGGGACCACCGAGACCAGGGCCGCCGCGGCCGTCAGGTTGTATTTGGGCCGGTCGCCGCCGAGGAAGGACAGCGCGCCGACCGTCACGGTCTGCGCGTTCGACGAGGTGAGGATCAGCGGGAAGACGAAGTTGTTCCAAGCGAAGATGAACGCCAGCAGCGAGACGGCCGCGATCCCCGGCTTCACCAGCGGCAGCGCGACCTTGAAGAACGCCTGTTTGCGGGTGTAGCCGTCCAGCAGCGCCGCCTGCTCCAGTTCGGGGGAGAGGTCGGAGAAGTACGACCGCATGATCCAGACGATCAGCGGGAGCGTCACCAGTTGCAGCACCCACACCATGCCGACGTAGGTGTCGAAGAGTCCGAGCTGCTGGTAGAGCACGAACAGCGGGATGATCACGGTGAGTTCGGGCGCGAAGCGGAACGAGAGCAGGGTGAACATCAGGTTCTCCGAGCCGCGGAACCGCCACCGCGCGGCGGCGTACGCGGCGGGCAGCCCGATCATCAGTGACAGCGCGACGGCGCCCAGCGACACGACGAGGCTGTTCACGAAGAACCGGACGAACGGCACGCCCTGGTCCTCCCCGGCGCCCAGCACCGTGCGGTACGAGTCGAGGGTCGGGGTGAACGAGAAGTATGTGCTGAACAGCTCGTTCGTCGGCTTCAGCGACAGGATCACCATCCAGGCGACCGGGAACAGCGCGAAGACGAAGTAGCCGATCAGCGCCAGGTCGGCGGCGACGGAGAGCAGTTTGCGCCTCATCGCTCCACCTCCGCCGCCCGGTTCTGGATCCGGCCCAGATAGCGCACCAGCACCATCGTGACCAGGTAGACCACGGCCCACAGCACGATCATGTAGCTGATCCCGAACGAGTAGCGCTGGAAGCGGATCGCCTCCAGATAGGCCCGGATCTGGAGCACCATCGTCGAGTCGCCGGGGCCGCCCTCGGTCAGCGCGTAGATGATGTCGAAGACCTTCAGCGAATCCATGAACCGGAAGATCACGGCGACCAGCACGTACGGCCAGAGCATCGGCAGGGTGAGGCGCCGGAAGGTGAACCACCAGCCCGCCCCGTCGACCGCCGCCGCCTCGAACGGCGAGGCGGGCAGCGAGCGCAGACCGGCCAGCGCGAGGATCGCGACGAACGGTGTGTAGACCCACACGTCCACGGTGATCGACGAGAGCAGCGCGCCCGTCGGGGTGTCCGTCCACTGCACACCGCCGAGGCCGAACGGCTCCAGCAGATGGTTGATGACGCCGACGGACGGCTGGAGCATCAGCTTCCACATGATCGCGGCGATCACCGGCGCGATCATCAGCGGCAGGATCAGGATCTTCTCCAGCACCCGCCCGACGAGGCTCGACCGGTGCAGCAGCAGCGCCACGGCCACCCCGAGCACCGTCTCGACGGCTGCCGCGCCGACCGCGTACGCCACCGTCACCCGCGCCGAGTCCCAGAACGCGGGCTGGGTGAAGATCCGCCGGTAGTTCTCGACGCCCACCAGGTCCGGCTGCGGTCTGCTCGCCGCGAAGTCGAACACCGTGTAGTAGAGGCCGAGTCCGAACGGGTAGAGGATGCCGCCGGTCAGCAGCAGCGCGGGCACGATCAGCAGATACGGCCGCAGCGAGCGGCGCCACGCAGGCACCGCCCGCACCGCCCGCTTCCCGGCCGCCGTGCCGGCGGCCGCCCCGTGGTCGGCCTCCAGTACGGGGGCCGCGCGTCCCGGCATCGGTCACCCGGCCTTCGACGCCAGATCGCCGGCCAGGCCGTTCAGCACGGACGAGGCGTTCTTCCCGCCGTAGATCTCCTGGAGCGCGGCGGCCCAGCTGGTCGTCGCGTCGAAGAACTGCTCCTGCGGGGTGAACTGGATCCTCGTCTCGTCGACGACCGTCTCGAAGGTCTCGATGAACCCCGGGATGGCCCGCATCTTGTCCTTGTACGCGGCGTCCTGGCCGACCGACTTCCGTACCGGGTCGATGTGGTTGTGCTCGATCGCGCCCTTGCGCAGATGCTCCTTGCCGGTCGCCCACTGGAGGAACAGCCAGGCGGCGGACTTGTTGCGGCTCCTGGCGTTCATGCCGAGCGACCAGATCCACATGTTCGTGGCGAGCGAGCCGCCGGGGCCCTTCGGACCGGGGTGGAAGGCGATCTTCCCGGCGGCGGGGGAGGCCCCCTTCACCGCCTGGAAGTAGGCGGCGGTGTCCGCGTCGAAGAGCATCCCCGCCTTCTCCGCGCCGAGGTCGCTGGAGCACTGGTACCAGGTGTACGAGGTCCAGGACGGCGGCCCGCCCTTCTTGACCATCTCCGCCCAGTCCCGGGTGAAGGCGATCGCCTCCGGCGAGTTCATCGCGGGCTTCACCTTGCCGCCCGCGACGGTGAAGTCCTTCAGGCCGTTGCGGGCGTACATCGTCATGAAGCCGGGGTGGATCGTCGCCCAGCTGCGCGAGCCGCGCACCGCGACCCCGTACATCCCGTCGAAGCCCGCCCCCGGCGCCCGGCGGGTGATCGCCCCGGCGACCTCGCGCAGCTCGTCGAAGGTCTCGGCGGGCCTCAGGCCGAGCTTCTTGAACACCTCGGTGTTGTACGCGACGACATTGGTTTCCCAGCCCCACGGCAGCGCGTACTGCCCGCCCTGCCCGAGCGGCGCGCCCGCCTTCAGCGACCACTGGTCGGCCGAGAGGAGGTTGGGGAAGAAGTCCTCCTGGTCCCACTCGGGACCGGTGGCCGAGGAGTTGCGCATCCAGGGGCCGAGATCCTCCAGCCAGCCCGGCGGTCCGTACTGCCACACCATGTACGCGCCGAGCATGAACACGTCGTAGGAGGCGCGTCCGCTGGACAGGTCGACGGTGAGCTTGTCGAAGTAGTTGTCCTCGGGAAACACGTCGTACTCGACCCTGATCCCGGTCTTCTCGGTGAACGCCTTCAGGTCGGCGATCAGCGCGTCGGTGTACGGATGCTTGTTGAGCAGTGCCTTGACCGTCCTGCCCTTGTCCCGCTTCCAGTCGAAGGAGCCGGTGACGTCGTCGGCCGCGGAGCCGTCGTTCCTGGCCTTGTCGCCGCCGAAGCCCGCGCCGCAGGCGGTCAGCAGCGGGGCGGCGGACGCGGCCGTGGCCGCGCCGATGGCGAGGAACCGTCGCCGGTCGTGCGCGTGCATGTCCATCCGTGACCTCCACGGTCCGGCCGGAGATGGGTGGGGGGCCCGTTCACACGTTGAGTCGACTGGTTAACAGAGCTTGGAACAACGGAAGTTGGCCGTCAATCCCTCGCGCAACGGAAATTCTCGGTGCAGAGTGAGAACTTCACAGAGGGGACCGATATGTGGATGGGCATCGATCTCGGCACGCAGAGCGTCCGGGCGGT
>NZ_JBEXPH010000275.1:0-8547 GCF_040611955.1 Streptomyces sp. NPDC006510
GCGAACTGGACGCCGAGCGCCGCGCACGGCTGCGCGCCATCGACCCGGACGGCACCCTCGTCTCCTAGCCGATCTGGACGGGACGGAACTGCTCGACTGGTTCCGCGAGGGCCACGGCCTCCTGGTGGACGCGCTGGACACCGCACCGGCCGGACTGGAGTGCTGGACCTTCCTGCCCGCGCCGTCGCCCCTGGCCTTCTGGGCCCGACGGCAGGCGCACGAGACCACGATCCACCGGGTGGACGCGGAGTCGGCCCGGGGCGGACGGCCGTCACCGGTGCCGGACGCTCACGCGGTGGACGGCATCGACGAGTTGCTGCGCGGCTTCCACGCGCGCCCGCAGAGCCGGGTACGCACCTCGGCGCCGCGCTCCCTGCGGGTGCGCGCCACGGACGCCGACGCCATCTGGACCGTACGGCTCTCGCCGGAACGGCCGCAGGCCGTGCGTGCGGACGGAGCATCCGAAGAGGGCGTTGTGGACTGCGAGTTGAGCGCGTCGGCCGAGGAGCTCTACCTGACGCTCTGGAACCGGCTGCCGCTCACCGCGATCACCGTGACGGGCGATCCGGAGCCCGCCCGGATCTGGTGCGAGAAGTCCGGAGTCACCTGGTCCTGACCGCAGGCCGGGGCGATCCGGCATCCGACGCGGCGCCCGGCCCCGCCCTCCCGGCCGGCACCGACGCCGGTCTCAGTCCCGCGGCCCTTTCAGCATCCGGGCGAGCACCGACCTCTGCACCGGCTTCACCTCGGCATGGCGCGCCCGGCCCTTGGCCGTCAGCTCCACCCGGACGCCGCGCCGGTCCTCACTGCACATCCCCCGGCGCACCAGGTCGTCCTTCTCCAGCCGTGCGACCAGACGGGACAGCGCGCTCTGGCTCAGATGGACCCGGGCGGCCAGCTCCTGCACCCGAATGCCGTCCATGCTGCTGCTCGGCGCGGCCTGCGCGCCGACCTTCCCCTCGCTCAACATCCAGGCGACCAACGGGGTGGACGACGACGAGCAGGGCATGGTCTCGGGTCCGCTGAACACCTCGATCCAGGTCGGCGGGGCGATCTTCCTGGCGGTCGTGACCGCAGTGATCACGGCGCACGGCAGCGGCGACGGATCACGCCAGGCGGTCCTGGACAGCTACCGGCCCGGCCTGGTCGTGGTGACCGTGGTCGCGTTCGCCGGGCTGCTGATCACGCTCACCGGACTGCGGCGCCGCCGACCCGTTCAGCACACGGTGCTGGTCGCGTCCTCCGAGCTGGACCGTGCGGCCGGGGCCGGGACGACGGCCGCCGCGCAGAAGGTCTCCGTGCGGGACTGACCGCCGGTCGAGGGGGAAGACGCGGTGTCCGGCCGGGGCACTTGTCCTGCGGCCGGACACCGCACCTGTGACGCTGCCACACCCCCGCCGCTCTCGGGTCAGCCGAGCCAGCCCGGCCGTACCAGCCCCGACTCATAGGCGAGCACGACGAGTTGCGCCCGGTCGCGGGCGCCCAGCTTCACCATGGTGCGGCTGACATGGGTCTTGGCGGTGAGCGGGCTGACGACCAGCCGCCGGGCGATCTCCTCGTTGGAGAGCCCTATGCCGACGAGCGCCATCACCTCCCTCTCCCGCTCGGTGAGTCCACCCAGCCCCGTCGCCGCCACGGGCTCCTTGGATCGGGCCGCGAACTCGGCGATCAGGCGCCGGGTGACCCCGGGCGAGAGCAGGGCGTCGCCGCCCACCACCGCGCGTACGGCGCGCAGCAGTTCGTCCGGTTCGGTGTCCTTGACGAGAAAGCCGGAGGCCCCGGACCGGATCGCCTCGAAGACGTACTCGTCCAGCTCGAAGGTGGTGAGCATGACCACCTTGACGTCGTCCAGCCGGGCGTCCCCGGTGATGGCGCGGGTCGCGGCGAGGCCGTCGAGACGCGGCATCCGGATGTCCATCAGCACGATGTCGGGCCGCACTTCGCTCACCAGCCGCACGGCTTCCGCGCCGTCGGCGGCCTCCCCGGCCACCTCGATGTCCGGCTGGGCGTCCAGCAGGGCCCGGAAGCCCGCCCGGACCAGCGACTGGTCGTCGGCGAGCAGTACGCGGATCACGGTGTCTCCTCCTGGTGTGACGCCGTGCCGGACTCTCTGTGTGCCGCCGTGCCGGACGAACCGGACGGCAGCGGAAGCTCGGCCCGTACCCGGAAGCCGCCGTCGGCCCGGGGGCCCGCCTCGATCGTGCCACCCAGCACGGCGGCCCGCTCCCGCATTCCCGCCAGCCCGTTGCCGCTGCCTCCGGCGTCGCCGCCGGTGGCGGGTCCTTCGTCGTCGATACGGAGCCGGATGCGGCCGGGCCCGTATGCGATCCGCACCTGTGCGGTACGCGATCCGGAGTGCCGGACCACGTTCGTCAGCGCCTCCTGCACAATGCGGAAGGCGGCGAGATCCGCGCCGGGCGGTACCGGTGGCCGTACGCCTTCGGTCTGGACGGTGACGGTCAGTCCGGTGCTCGCCGCCTGCTCGACGAGCTCGGGGAGCCGGTCGAGTCCGGGAGCCGGGGCCCTGGGGGCGTCTCCGGGGGTACGCAGGGTGTCGAGGACCTGGCGGACCTCTCCCAGCGCCTCCTTGCTGGCGGCCTTGATGGTGGTGAGGGCGGCACGCGCCTGCTCGGGGTCGGAATCCAGCAACGCGAGACCCATGCTCGACTGGACGTTGATGACGGAGATGCTGTGGGCCAGGACGTCGTGGAGTTCGCGCGCCATCCGCAGCCGTTCCTCATCGGCCCGGCGCTGCTCCGCTGCCTCCCGTTCCGCCCGCCGGTCCGCCCACTGCTCACGGCGTACGCGTACGAACTCGGCGGCGGCGATGATGGCCACCACCCAGGCGGCGATGCCCAGTTCCTGTCCCCAGGCGGCGGGATGGTCGTCGGAGGGCGGGAGCCACCGGTAGAGCCAGTGCGCCACCAGGACGTGTCCCAGCCACACCATGCCGACGGCCGACCATGCGGCCCGCCGGTGTCCGGCGACGACGGCGCTGAAGCAGCCGACGGCGACGGCCAGGAAGACCGGCCCGTACGGATAGCCGGCCACCAGATAGATCATCGCCGCGGCCGAGCTGCCGAAGACGGCCACCACGGGGTGCCGGTGGCGCAGCAGGAGCACGGCGACGGCCAGGAAGAGCAGCAGCCGCGCGAAGAGGTCGAGCGGGGCCCGTTCGTCCATCTGTCCCCGGGCCGCGATGGTCGAACCGATCATGACGACGGCACCGATCAGGATCGTCGACGGCCAGGGCAGCCGGGCGGCGGACTGCTCCGGCGCCCCGGTCAGCCACCGCGGCGGCGCGCCGTGTACCCAGGGGGGACCGCCGCCGCTTCGGTGTGAACGCTGATCTTCCATGCCGGCCACGCTAGACCGCGGGCCCCGTCGGAGGCGTCAGCCGGGCGTGGTGATCACCCGTACTCCCCGGGGAGTACGTCGCACCGGGCCGGACAGCCCTCAGTTCCTGTCGCCGAGCAGGCCGACCGTGCGGGCCAGATCGATGACGGCTTCCCGGAAGAAGATCTCCCGGGCCTCCACCACCCGGTTGAACTGGCCGAAGATCTCGAAGGAGATCAGCCCGAACAGCTGTGACCAGACGGCGATCAGCGGGGCGGCGACCTCCAGGGGAAGGCCGGGGGCGAACTCGGCGACCATCCGCCCCGCCTCGGCGCGCAGCTCGTCGGCGAGCGGCGGCAGGGCCAGGCCGTCCGCGCGGTGGGCGTCCGCGACCACGGCGATCAGCACGAGGCCGACGCGGGAGGCGGGGCCGATCGTCGCCTGCGGGGCGGTGTAGCCGGGCACGGGCGAGCCGTAGATCAGGGCGTATTCGTGGGGGTGGGCGAGGGCCCAGTCGCGTACGGCGCGGGCGACTGCGATCCAGCGGTCCAGGTGGGTGGCGGCCTCGGCACCGGCGGCCCGGTGGGCGGCCTCCGCGGTCTCGCCCACGGAGTCGTACGCGTCGACGATCAGGGCGGTGAGCAGCTCGTCGCGGCTGGGGAAGTAGCGGTAGAGGGCGGAGGACGCCATGCCGAGCTCCCGTGCGACGGCGCGCAGCGACAGCTTGGCGGCGCCCTCGGCCGCGAGCTGTTTCCTCGCCTCGTCCTTGATCGCGGCGGTGACCTCGATACGGGCCCGTTCCCTGGCTCCTCGGACAGTGCTCATGGGCATCAGTCTGCCATGAAGGCAGAGCACCGACCAATAACGAGAGCAGTGCTCTTGCTTTTGAGCACCCATCCCGTGCACACTGATCTCAAGCGAGAGCACCGCTCTCGAAATCTTGGGGAGTCACCATGTCTCAGCCGTACTACCTTCAGGGCAACGCCTTCAACGTCCGGATGAACGGCATCGTCGGCTGGCTCGCCCGCCATGGCGTCAGCATGTTCGGCTCGGCCGAGATGTCGGTGCGCGGCCGCAAGAGCGGGCAGATGCAGCGCATTCCCGTGAACCCGCACACCCATGAGGGCACGCAGTACCTCGTCTCCGCCCGGGGCCACTCCCAGTGGGTGCGCAACATGCGCGTCGCCGGCGGCGGCGAGCTGCGGGTGGGCCGGAAGGTCCGTGCCTTCACGGCGGTGGAGATCGCGGACGACGAGCAGAAGGCGCTGATCATCCGTACCTACCTGGAGCGGTGGGGCTGGGAGGTCAACGACTACTTCCAGGGCGTCACCGCGAAGTCCTCGGACGCCGAACTGCTGGCGGCCTGCCCGGACCACCCCGTCTTCCGGATCGCCGTGGAGGGCTGACCGTGCGGCCAGCCCCTCCCCGGGGGCCGGGCGATGTCCGCCCGGCTGTCGGACACGGCCTAACGATCCATCGCGGACAGCGCCCGCTGCGCCAGCGGATGCGTACGGACCAGCTCGCCGAGCGAGGTCGTTCCGCGGGTGATGCCGGCGAACGCGTTCCAGGCCGGACGGAATCCCGTCAACACCGCGTGCAGCACCCCCGGACGGCGCTCGAACAGCTTCAGCATGCGTCGTCCGACGCCCATCTCGACGCCGAGGCCCGCCTTGATGGCGAACGCGTAGTTCAACGCCTGACGCCGGGCGTCCACCGCGTCGTGCGACTCCGCGATCCGGACCGCCCACTCGCCGGCGAGCCGCCCCGACCGCAGCGCGAAGGAGATCCCCTCGCGGGTCCACGGCTCCAGCAGCCCCGCCGCATCGCCGCACACCAGCACCCGCCCACGTGACAGCGGCGAGTCGTCGCTGCGGCAGCGCGTCAGATGACCGGAGGAGATCTTCGGCTCGAAGCCGGCGAGGCCGAGCCGGGCGATGAAGTCCTCCAGGTACCGCTTGGTCCCTGCCCCGTCACCTCGCGCCGAGATCACCCCGACGGTCAGCACATCGCCCTTGGGGAAGACCCAGCCGTAACTGCCGGGCATGGGGCCCCAGTCGATGAGCACCCGCCCCGCCCAGTCCTCCGCGACCGTGGGCGGAACCGGGATCTCCGACTCCAGGCCGAGGTCCACCTGGTCGAGCTTCACCCCGACATGGGCCCCTATCCGCCCCGCACTGCCGTCGGCACCGACGACCGCGCGGGCCAGGACCGTCTCGCCGCCGGACAGCACCACGGCGACCGTGCGCCGGTCGGGCACCGAGGCGCCGTGCTGCTCGACCCTGGTCACCGTCGCGCCGGTGCGCAGTTCTGCGCCCGCCTTCTGCGCCTCCTCGACCAGACCCGCGTCGAACTCGGGGCGGTTGATGAGTCCGAAGAGCATCCGCTTGGAGCGGCGGGTCCGCGAGAGCCTGCCGTTGAGCGAGAACGTCACCGCGTGGATCCGGTCCCGCAACGGGAGTTCGAACCCGGGCGGCAGCGAGTCACGCGAAAACCCGATGATGCCGCCACCACATGTCTTGTACCGGGGAAGCTCCGCCTTTTCGAGGAGCAGCACCCGTCGGCCGGCGACTGCCGCCGCGTATGCCGCGGAGGCTCCGGCCGGTCCGCCGCCGACTACGACGACATCCCACACGGACGACTCTTCGTGCTCCTGTACGGCGTCTGCGTTCTCGCTGCTCACGATGTGCTTCTGCTCCCGATCCCACCAGTGGCCCATGCTGCTCACGGCATCCTACGGCGCGTTGCCCCCGGCCCCCGCTGTGGGAGGATCGACCGTACGTTCGTCCTGCATGCGACGCCGCACACCCGGTGTGCATGTGGCCGGATTCGTACATATAACGTCGCACCCACGAGGAGCGTGCCCATGACCGCCCGTCCGATTTCCGAGACCATCGCCTCGCTGATGCCCCGTGCCAAGGCGGAGCTGACCGAGCTGGTGGCCTTCCGGTCGGTGGCGGATCCCGCGCAGTTCCCGAAGAGCGAGTGCGAGGCGGCCGCCGACTGGGTCGCCGACGCGCTGCGCGCCGAGGACTTCCAGGATGTCGCCCTGCTCGACACCCCCGACGGCACCCGGTCCGTCTACGGCTTCCTGCCCGGCCCGGCCGGCGCCCCGACCGTACTGCTCTACGCGCACTACGACGTGCAGCCGCCGCTCGACGAGTCCGCCTGGCTCTCGCCCCCGTTCGAGCTGACGGAGCGCGACGGCCGCTGGTACGGCCGCGGTTCGGCCGACTGCAAGGGCGGCTTCATCATGCATCTCCTCGCCCTGCGCGCCCTCAAGGCCGACGGCGGCGTCCCGGTCTCCGTGAAGGTGATCGCCGAGGGTTCCGAGGAGCAGGGCACCGGCGGTCTGGAGCGGTACGCGGAGGCGCACCCCGAACTGCTGGCCGCCGACACCATCGTCATCGGCGACACCGGCAACTTCCGGCTCGGCCTGCCGACGGTCACCGCGACACTGCGCGGCATGACGATGCTGCGGGTCACCCTCGACACCCTCGAAGGGAACCTGCACTCCGGGCAGTTCGGCGGCGCCGCCCCGGACGCGCTGGCCGCGATGATCCAGCTGCTGGCCTCGCTGCGCGCCGAGGACGGCACCACGACCGTCGACGGGCTCGCCACGGACACCGAATGGGACGGACTCCAGTACCCGGAGGCCGATTTCCGCAAGGACGCGAAGGTCCTCGACGGTGTCGGGCTGATCGGCGCGGGCACGGTCGCCGATCGCATCTGGGCCCGGCCCGCCGTCACCGTCATCGGCATCGACTGCCCGCCGGTGATCGGCGCGACGCCGTCCCTCCAGGCGAGCGCGCGGGCGCAGATCAGCCTGCGGGTCCCGCCGGGCCAGGACGCGGCAGAGGCGACCGCGCTGCTGACCGCCCACCTCAAGGCCCACGCCCCGTGGGGGGCCAGGGTCTCGGTGGAACAGGTCGGCCAGGGCCAGCCGTTCCGCGCGGACACCTCCAGCCCGGCGTACACGTCGATGGCGCAGGCGATGGAGGCCGCGTACCCGGGCGAGAAGATGCAGACGTCCGGCATGGGCGGCTCGATCCCGCTCTGCAACACCCTCGCCGCCCTCTACCCGGAGGCGGAGATCCTGCTGATCGGTCTGAGCGAGCCGGAGGCACAGATCCACGCGGTGAACGAGAGTGTGTCGCCCGAGGAACTGGAGCGCCTGTCGCTCGCCGAGGCCCTGTTCCTGCGCAACTACGCGGAGTCCAAGGACGCCTGACGTCGCGTCACTGATCCTGCCGTGTTCCTGCGGACCTCCTGTTCGCAGGGCTCGGCACGGCCGCGGCGCATCGTCCGGTACGAGGCGCGGTTCCGCGCCGACGGGCTGCTGCCGCGGACGGGGTGGTCACCACCACAGTCGCCTACAACTACGGGCGTGTCGTGAACCTGGCCCGCTGGGGACTGTCGGCCCGGTTCTGCCACCCGCACGAGGCCCAGCAGGCGATCGTGCACGCGGGGGCGCTGAGCAGGTCGGCCCATGAATCGTGGGAGAGCCTCTCCGCTGCGTACACGCTGGGCAGGGTGCTGCGCTTCGACGACGAGCAGTACGGCACGTACTCCGAGCAGAACGTCACCGCTCACCGTCTCCCGACGGAGAACGAGGGCAGCCCGTGGCGGAACGTCCCTTGGCGCTGGCTCCTGCTCGCACCCGCCCCCGCGGGCCTCGGGCTGCCCGTGCGGCCGCACCGCCGCTACGCGCTCAGCGAAGCTCGCCCAGAGCGTAGATCGATGACTGCGGGCGGTCCGTCCGCGTACGTTCGTGGCATGGATCCCGTCGAAGTGCTCCCCCAGCTGCACATGTTCCGCTTCCCCATCGGCCAGGCCTACCTGTGGCGTGACGGCGCCGACCTGACTCTGATCGATGCGGGCGACATCAACGCGGCGTCCGCGATCGAGGACGGGGTGCGCAGCCTGGGCCTGGACCCGGGCCGCATCTCCCGGATCGTCGTCACCCACGGGCACTGCGACCACTACGGCGCCGCTCAGGAGCTCGCCGACCGGCACGGCGCCGAGATCCTGGCCCATCGGCTGGACGCCGCGGTGATCCGGGGCGAGGAGGAGATCGCCGATCCCGTCCTGCTCGACTGGGAGCTCCCGCTATGGGAGCACGCGCGGACCGTGCCCCCGGCCCCGCCGACCCGGGTCGACCGCGAGCTGGCCGACGGCGCCGATGGTGATGCTACCGTCGGTGAGGTAGCGCTC
>NZ_JBEXPH010000276.1:0-3571 GCF_040611955.1 Streptomyces sp. NPDC006510
GACGGGTCGCCCGCGAGCCGGATGCCCTGCGCGGTGGCGGGCAGCCGGGCGGCCGCGCGGGCGGCGAAGTCGGCCAGGCTCTCGGGGTGGTCGAGCACACAGATCCGGCCGAGGCCGCGTCGGCCCTTGGGGTCGGCCGGGTCCGGTACGAGCGGGCCCTCGACGCGGAGGTCGAGCGCACCGGCCAGCGCGTCGGAGACGCCCGGGTCGGCGGTGTCGGCGTTGGTGTGGGCGACGTGCAGCGCGATGTCGTGCTTGATGAGGGTGTGCACGACCCGGCCCTTGAAGGTGTCGGCGGCGACCGTCGTCGTGCCCCGCAGATAGAGCGGGTGGTGGGTGACGATCAGCTGGGCGCCGAGCCGGATCGCCTCGTCGGCGATCTCGTGGACGGGGTCGACGGCGAAGAGCACACGGTCGACGGGGGCGTCGGGGTCTCCGCAGACGGTGCCGACCGCGTCCCAGCCTTCGGCCCGCTCGGGCGGCCAGAGAGCGTCGAGCTCGGCGATGACATCAGACAGACGGGGCACAAGCAAAGGCTACCTGCCCTCCGTGCCGCGTCGCCCATGGCTGTGGCGGTCCGTGCGGACCGCCACAGCCTGCTCGGGACCGGTTACTTCACGAGGTCGGCGCGGAGGTCGTCGAGGACCAGGTTCGCGGCCGTGACACCGAGGCCGAGGTACCAGGTCTCGTCGGAGACGTCCTTGGCCCGGCCCTCCTTGACTGCCTTGAGGTTCTTCCACAGCGGGTTGGCCTGGGTGGTGTCGCGCTTGGTGGCCTTCACGTCGCCGTAGACGCCGGTGAAGATCCAGTCGGCGTCGGCCTCGTCGATCTTCTCCGGGCTGATCTCCGCGGCGAGGTCGTTGATCTGCTGGTTCTTGGGCCGCGGCAGACCGGCGTCGTCGAGGATGGTGCCGATGAAGGACGCCTTGGCGTAGAGGCGGATGCGGTCCGGCAGGTAGCGGACCATGGAGATGGTCGGCTTGTCCGGGCCGATGTCCTCGCCGAGCTTCTTCGCCTTCGCCTCGTAGGCGCCGAGCTGGCTCTTGGCCTTGGTCGTCTTGTCCAGTGCCGCGGCGTTGAGGAGGTAGTTCTCCTTCCAGGTGAAGCCCGGACGGATGGAGAACACGGTCGGCGCGATCTTGGAGAGCGCGTCGTACTTGTCGGCGGCGCGCAGCTGGCTGCCGAGGATCAGGTCGGGCTTCAGGCCGGCGATCGCCTCAAGGTTGAGGTTGTTGATCGTGCCGACGTTCTTGGGGTTGCCCGCGTCCTTCTTCAGGTACGAGGGGATGGCCGCGTCGCCCTCGGAGGGGGCGTAACCGACCGGTTTCACGCCCAGCGAGACGACGTTGTCGAACTCGCCGACGTCCAGCACCACGACGCGCTTGGGGGCGGACTTGATCTCCGTCTTGCCCATGGCGTGGGTGAGGGTCCGGGGGAACCGGCCGGCCTCGGCGTCCGTTCCGTACTCCGCCGTCTTCTTCGCGGCGTCGCCGAAGTCCTTGCCGCCCTTCGCGACGGCCGCCTTCTTGTCGCCGTCCGTCTTGGCCGAGCCGCCCGCCCCTCCGTCGTCGCTCCCGCAGGCCGAGAGGGAAAGGGCGGCGGCGACCGCCAGGCCGACTGCGGCGGTACCGCGGCGACGAAGGGACATCACTTGCTCCAGTTGTAAGGGGCGCGCAAACATTGCTTAGGGCTGCCTAACCTTACTCATCCGGCTCTCGTCCAGCACAGCCGCCCCCTCCCCCTCAGGCGAATCCGGGCATCGCCACCCTTATGTGTGAAGTGGCGGGTCTCGTGTTGTTCGGCAGGAAGTGCGAAAACTAGCTTCGGTTTCCGGAGGTGACCAGCCCATGACTGTCTGTGCCATCGAGAACAGGACCGCAGGCGCGACCGGGGCCGCCGGAGGCCACGGGGATGCGGTCCCGGAGGACAGCGAGCCGGAGGCGCCCGGTGTGCCGGACGACCCGCCGGACGAAGCGGATGCAGCGGGTGGAGCAGGTGCGGCCCTCGGGGTGGCCGCTGTCGCGCCCGCGTTCACGATCGCCGCGGACGGTTCGTACGCGGCCCGGCTCGCGCTCGCGGAAGTGGCGGCGGAGACGTCCGGCGAGGTCGGCGGGGCGTGGTTCGTGGAGCGCTGGACGCTCGACGGGCCCGAGCCGTACGCCGTGCCGCTCCCCCTCGACCAGCCGGAGGAGCCGGACTCCGAGGTGCTGCCGCTGGCCGACGGGCGGGTGCTGATCCGGCGCCGGGTCGCGGACCGGCACGCGGTGTCGCTGCTCTATCCGACCGGCCCCGGGACCGGCGAACTCCCGCTCGGCGCCGTCGCATGCGCGGAGCTGACCCTGCTGCCGCCCACGCCGGACGGCCTGAGCGCCTACGCACTGTCGGCCGGTACGCACTCCACCTCCGTCTGGCGGGTGGCGGGCGGCGCCTTCGGGCCCGAGCCGGTCGCGGAGGTTCCCGGCCACTGCTCCGGCGGCGTCTGGCTGGACCGGGCGGGGCGGATGCTGGCCCTGGACCGGGAGATGCCGGGCGGCGGCCCGGTCAAGGCGGTCGCCGTGGACCTGGAGCGGGGCGGCGAGGTGACGCCGCTGCTCCAGATCGCCCCGGACAGCAACGACCGGCTGCTGCTCGCCGACCCGGACAGCGGACTGCTGCTGATCCGCTCGGACGCGCCGGGGCACGACCGGCTGGGGTGGGGCGTGCTCGGCAGCTCCCTGCCGGTGCGTTTCCCGGAGTGCCTGCGCCCGGCCGATGTGGCGGTGACGCCGTTCGCCGTGCAGCCGGGTCAGGTCCTGACGCCGGAGAGCTGCGCGGTGGCACTACGGATCGACGGCGCGGCGGGCAGCTGGGTCGGCGTGTGGCGCCCGGCCGGACGCCGACTGCATCAACTCGCCGCCCCCGAGGGGTGGCAGGCCGGTCGCGGGGTGTGGACCCGGGACGGCGTACTCAGACTTCCGTACGCCGACAGGAACGTGTCGTGCGGTGTGGCTCTGCTGGAGGCACCGGTGGACGACGGGCGCGGCGTGCGGACGTCGGCGGAACCCGGCGCGGAAAGCGGTACGCAACCGTCCGCCGCCGCTGCGCCTCTACCCGTGTGCAAGCCGATTCCACTGGGGCAGGCGCCTCTCACGGGGCGCATGGTGCCTGGTTAAAATCTGGGCCTGGGCTACGCAGCCGTATCTGCCGGTCGCCGACGGTGACCGCGTCGTGTTGCGGTTGGCGTGATCGGCCCTGGTGACACACACGTAAGCGATCACAACGGGGTGACTTCCCACATGTCTGAAGCCCGAACCGACACGACCCAGACGCGTCCGGCGGACGCGGACCGGGCCGAAGCCGGCGGCTCCGGAAAGCACCGAGGGGGTGTGTCGATGGACGACACGTCTGCACAGCCGCACGGCCGCCACCGCCGCCCCTCCGAGGGGGACAGCCGGGCGGCCTGACCGCGCGGAACAGCAACGAGGGACGGGTGGGCCCCGGCCGCCCGGGGGGGGCGCCGGGGGGGGGGGGCCGGCCCCCGTCTCCGTGTCCGCCGGCGCGGGCGGTGTCAGAAGAGCGCCGGGGTGTCGTC
>NZ_JBEXPH010000276.1:3581-8539 GCF_040611955.1 Streptomyces sp. NPDC006510
CCTCCGTGGGGCCCAGCGGGGCGCCCTGACCGCGCGCCACCCCCCGGTGGCCGGGGGGGCCCCCGGCAGCCGGTCGGCTGCCGGGGCCCACCCGTTCCCGCGGTGGCCGGTCCCGGCGACCGGCCCCCGGTGGTCAGCCCCGTTTCAGACCGAGCACCTCCGCCGCGGCGAAGGTCTCGTTCGGCGGGCGGCCCTCGTAGTACGGCGAGATCAGCTCGTCCAGCTCGTCGAAGGAGAACATCTCCTTCGAGGAGTCGAACTTGGCCGCGACCCTGGGGCGTTCGACGATCGCGACCATTCCGCCGTGCACCACGAGCAGTTGTCCGTTGACCTTGGCGGCGGCCGGGGAGGCCAGATAGCCGACCAGCGGCGCGACGTGCTCGGGGGCGAGCGCGTCGAGCCGGCCGTCCGTCGGTTCCTGGAACCCAGCGAAGACGTCCGCGGTCATCCGGGTGCGGGCGCGCGGGCAGATGGCGTTGGCGGTGACGCCGTACCTGGCCAGGGCCAGGGCCGTGGAGGTGGTGAGGCCGACGATGCCGCCCTTGGCCGCCGCGTAGTTCGGCTGGCCCGCCGAACCGGCCAGGAACGCCTCGGACGAGGTGTTGATGATCCGTCCGTGGACGGGGCCGCCGGACTCCTTGGAGCGGGTGCGCCAGTGCGCGGCGGCGAAGTGCGTGGTGTTGAAGTGGCCCTTGAGATGGACCCTGATGACGGAGTCCCACTCGTCCTCGGTCATCGAGAAGATCATCCGGTCGCGCAGGATGCCCGCGTTGTTGACCAGGATGTCGAGCTTTCCGTAGGTGTCGACGGCCAGCTCCACCAGGGCGCGGGCCTGTTCGTGGTCGGAGACGTCGCCGAGGTGCGCGACCGCCCGGCCGCCCGCGGCCCGGATCTCCTCGGCGACCTCCTCGGCGGGCGTCGCGGACGCCTCGCCGGAGCCGTCGCGGCCCGGCTGCCCGTAGTCGTTGACGACCACGGACGCGCCCAGCCCCGCCAGTTCCAGCGCTTCGGCGCGTCCGAGGCCGCGGCCCGCGCCCGTGACGATCGCGGACATGCCGTCCAGGGGAAGTGACATCGGAATCTCTCCAGTCCTCTCGGGAAGGGCGGGGCAAGGGGGCGGCCAGGGTTCAGAGCTCGACGCAGGTGCGCAGCGACTCGCCGGTCCGCATCTGGTCGAGGGCGTCGTTGATCCCGTCGAGCCGCACCCGGTGGGTGATCATCGATTCGAGGTCGATCCGGCCGGCCCGCCAGAGCGCGATGGCCCGTTCGTACGAGCGGAGCACATCGCCTCCGCCGTACATGGAGGGCAGGATCCGCTTCTCGTCGAAGAACAGCTCGAACATGTTGACCTGGAAGTTGTCGTCCATCGCGCCCGCGCCGACGATGCACAGGGTGCCGCCGCGCCGGGTGTTGTCGTACGCGGTGCGTGCGGTGGCCGACTTGCCGACGACCTCGAAGACGTAGTCGAAGCCCTCACCCGCGGTGACCCGCTGCTTGGCGTCGGCGAACTCGTCGGGCGACACCGCCTCGGTCGCGCCGAACCGCAGCGCCGCCTCGCGCCGCGACGCGACCGGGTCGACGGCCACGATCTGGGCGGCGCCCTGCACCCTGGCGCCCTGGATCGTGGAGATGCCGACGCCGCCGCAGCCGATCACGGCGACCGACGAACCCGCCTCCACCTGTGCGGTGTTGATGGCCGCGCCCAGTCCGGTGGTCACCCCGCAGCCGATCAGCGCGGCGATCTCGAACGGCACGTCGTCGGGGATCGGTACCGCGCAGCCCGCGCCGACGACGACCTCCTCGGTGAAGGTGCCGGTGCCCGCGAAGCCGAAGACATCACCGCCGGGGCGCTTGAAGTTGGGGGTGCCCGCGTTCATGAAGCCGGCCAGGCAGAGCTGGGTCTGGCCGCGCTTGCAGGACGGACACGCCCCGCAGGCGGGCAGCCAGCAGACCAGCACCCGGTCCCCCGCGCTCAGCCCGGTGACTCCGTCGCCGACGTCCAGGACCTCACCGGCACCCTCGTGGCCCGGGATGAACGGGGCGGGCTGCGGCAGCACCCCGCTCATCGCGGAGACGTCGGAGTGGCACAGTCCGGTGGCCCTGATGCGGAGCCTGACCTTGCCGGGGCCGAAGCCCACCGCCTCGACGTCGTCGAGGACTTCCAGTTTGTCCTGGCCTATCTCGTGCAGTACGGCTGCGCGCATGGTGCGGCTCCCCTCATGGGCCTGTGGAACGTGGGCCGGTGGTCCTCTTGGAGTCGGGTCGGGTTCAGGAGTGTTCGACGAAGGTGTCACCGAGGACCATGGCGTTGTCCCGCTCCACGGCTCTCACCTCGACCCGCACCTGGTTCTCGGCGGTCCACATCTCGATGCGGAGGGTCTCGCCGGGAAAGACGATCCCGGCGAAACGGGTGCGGCAGGAGCGGATACGGGTCACATCGCCGCCCAGGACCGTGTCGGTGACGGCCTTGAGCGTCATCCCGTAGGTGCACAGTCCGTGCAGGATCGGCCGGTCGAAGCCGGCCCGCGCGGCGAATTCGGGGTCGGCGTGCAGCGGGTTCCAGTCCCCGGAGAGGCGGTACAGCAGTGCCTGGTCCGGCCGGATGGGCCGCTCCACGATGTGGTCCGGGGCGGTCGCGGGGTGGGCGACCCGCTCGGACGGGCCGCGTTCACCGCCGAAGCCGCCCTCGCCCCGGACGTAGATCTGGGCGTCGTTGGTCCACAGCGGCCCCTCCTCGTCGGCGGCCTCGGTGCGCAGCACCAGCACGGCCGCCTTGCCCTTGTCGTACACCGCGGCGACCTTCGAGGTCTGTACGGCGCTGCCGCTCACCGGGATCGGCCGGTGCACCCGTACGCTCTGCCCGCCGTGCAGGACGGCGGCGGGGTCGATGTCGATGCCGGGCGAGGAGAGTCCGCCGACCACGCCCATGCCCGCGCCCGCGACGGTGGCGAAGGAGGGCAGCACCTGGAGCCGGGACTCCAGCGTGTAGCGCAGCTCGTGGGGGTCGGTCGCGGGGTCGGCCCGGTCGGGGTCGGAGCCGGCGCCGATCCCGAGGTGGTAGAGCTGGACGTCCTTGTGGCCCCAGCTGATCCGGGTGGACCGGGGTTCGGCGGCGAGAGCCTTGTCGGCATCAATGGGCATGGGAGAGCTGCTCCTTGATGGTGGGAAGACCTCGGCGCGGCCGTCCGCACCGTCGGCCGCACCGAGGTCGCGCGGGACCGGCCGCCACGCCCGTTCTAGAACGCGTTCTAGCCGATGAACCCATGTATAACGCAGCGCCCAGCAGTTGTGAAGACTGCTGCTGACGTAGCGTCAGATTCATCCGTGGGCCCGCGCCCGGCCATGACATATGTCATGGCGAAGTCCGTACACACACCTCTGCCGGGGCCCCGGGCGCCCTCCGTAGCGTCGTTTTCATGACGCAGACAACGGGGAGCGGAGCCGCGGTGGTCCTCACCGGGGCGGTCAAGACCTTCGGCCGGGCGGGGCGCGGCGTACGGGCCGTGGTCGGGGCGACGGTCGCCGACATCGCGGCGAAGCTGCACCTGTCCGACGAGTCGACGGTGCGGAACTATCTGTCCGCGGCGATCGGCAGGACGGGGACCCGCAACAGGATGGAGGCGGCGCGGGCGGCGCGGCAACAGGGGTGGCTGTAGAGGTGGTTGCAGGGCCTGTCCGACGGACCGGGGGCGGACGGGCCCTGCGCCTCAGCGCCGGTCCGGCCGGTGGCGGGGCAGCCAGAGCGCCATCAGCAGCAGTCCGCCCAGCAGTACCGTTCCGGCCGTCCGGAAGGCGAGTGCGTACCCGGCCGTGAGCTCCTCCGGTCCGGTGCCGCCCGCGGTGCGGGCCGCCGCGACGGTGGAGAGCACGGCGAGACCGAGCGCACCGCCCATCGTGCGGGATGTGCCGACGAGGCCGGAGACCAGACCGGCTTCGCCGGGGGCCGCGCCACTGATGGCCAGCGAGGCGAGCGGAGTGGCCGCCAGGCCCGTACCGGCCATCATCAGGACCCCGGGCAGGCAGACCGAGGTGAGGTATGAACCGTCGGCACCCATCGTGGACTGCCAGCCGAAGCCGGCCGCGGCGATCGCCGTACCGATGAGCGCCAGGTTCTTCGCGCCGGTCACGGCCATCACCCGGGGCGCGCACTTCGAGCCGAGGACGACCGCCAACGACGTGGGCATCAGGGCGAGTCCGGCCTCCAGCGGGGTGTAACCCAGCACGCTCTGGGCGTACACGGTCATGAAGTACCACATCGAGAACGTCGCAGAACCGATCACGAACGTCGCCGCGTTGGCCGACGTCACCGCCCGCGCCCCGAGCACCCGGAGTGGCATCAGCGGCTCCGCCGTCCGGGCCTCCACCACCACGAAGACGCCCAGCAGGACCACTCCGCCGAGCAGCGGCGCCAGGGTCGCCGTCGCGGTCCACCCCGACTCCTCGGTCTGCACGATGCCGTACGCGACGCAGGCGAGGCCCACCGTGACGAGTACCGCACCCAGGAAGTCGATCCGCCGCCGGTCCCCGGCCCGGCCCTCCGCGAGCCGGACGGCGGCGCCGGCCAGGACGAGCACCCCGACCGGCACATTGATCAGCAGGACCCAGCGCCAGGAGAGCAGATCGGTGAGCACTCCGCCGATCAGCCCGCCGGCCGCACCGCCGCCCGCACCGACGGCCATCCAGGTGCCGATCGCCTTCGTCCGGGCGGGGCCCTCGGGGACGGTGGTGGTGAGCAGGGTCAGGGTGGCGGGGGCGAGCACGGCGGCACCGAGCCCCTGCGCGGCGCGGGCGGCGAGCAGTTGCCAGCCCTCCTGGGCGAGCCCACCGGCCAAAGAGGCGGCGGTGAACAGGCCGAGGCCTATGCCAGCAGGGCATGCTGGAAGCCCCCGCAGGTGCCCAGAAAGGGAATGTCTTCCTCGCGGGCGGTACGGATGGCCGCGAGCGCCCCCGCCTCACTG
>NZ_JBEXPH010000277.1:0-8443 GCF_040611955.1 Streptomyces sp. NPDC006510
GGCCACGATGCACGGAACGCCGCGGCCCTCCTCGTACTGACGGCGGACCAGGTGGCCCGGGCCCTTGGGGGCGACCATGCAGACGTCGACGTTGGTCGGCGGCTTGATGAAGTCGAAGCGGATGTTCAGGCCGTGACCGAAGAACAGCGCGTCGCCGTCCTTGAGGTTGTCCTTGATGGACTCCTCGTAGACCTGGGCCTGGATCGGGTCCGGGACCAGGATCATGATGACGTCGGCCTCGGCGGCGGCCTCGGACGGCGTCACCACGCGCAGGCCCTGCTCCTCGGCCTTCGCCCTGGACTTGGAGCCCTCGTGCAGCCCGACACGGACGTCGACACCCGAGTCACGCAGCGACAGCGCGTGGGCGTGGCCCTGGCTGCCGTAGCCGATGACCGCGACCTTGCGGCCCTGGATGATGGACAGGTCGGCATCGTCGTCGTAGAACAGCTCGGCCACTGGGTCTCTCCTTGGTGTGCAGGTGTTGCTTCCCACCGTACGGCGGGGTGCGTCAGATACGTTTTCGGGTCTCGCCATACGAGCGGCGAGGGGGGTGGCGGCTAGGCCGTACGGTCGAGGGCGCGCAGCGAACGGTCGGTGATCGAGCGCGCGCCGCGCCCTATGGCAATGGTGCCGGACTGGACCAGCTCCTTGATGCCGTACTGCTCCAGCATCTTGAGCATGGCCTCCAGCTTGTCGGCGCCGCCGGTCGCCTCGATCGTGACGGCCTCCGGGGAGACGTCCACGGTCTTGGCGCGGAACAGCTGGACGATCTCGACGATCTGGGAGCGGGTCTCGTTGTCGGCGCGGACCTTCACCAGGACGAGCTCGCGCTGGATCGCAGCGGAGGGCTCGAGTTCGACGATCTTCAGGACGTTGACCAGCTTGTTGAGCTGCTTGGTCACCTGCTCCAGGGGCAGGTCCTCGACACTCACGACGATGGTGATGCGGGAGATGTCGGGGTGTTCGGTGGTACCGACCGCGAGCGAGTCGATGTTGAAGCCGCGGCGGGAGAACAGGGCGGTGATCCGGGCGAGGACACCGGGCTTGTTCTCGACCAGGACGGAGAGCGTGTGCTTGGTGGACATGGAGTCGGTCTCTCTCTGTCTCTCAGTCGTCTTCGTTGTCGCCGAAGTCGGGACGGACCCCGCGGGCGGCCATGACCTCGTCGTTGGAGGTGCCCGCGGCGACCATCGGCCACACCATGGCGTCCTCGTGGACGATGAAGTCCACCACGACGGGGCGGTCGTTGATGGAGTTGGCCTCCGCGATGACCTTGTCCAGGTCGGCCGGGTCCTCGCAGCGGATCGCGTAGCAGCCCATGGCCTCGGACAGCTTGACGAAGTCCGGGACGCGGGTGCCCTTCGCCGGAACACCCTCGGTGTCCGCGCCCGAGTGCAGCACGGTGTTGGAGTACCGCTGGTTGTAGAACAGGGTCTGCCACTGGCGGACCATCCCGAGCGCACCGTTGTTGATGATCGCGACCTTGATCGGGATGTTGTTGAGCGCGCAGGTGGTGAGTTCCTGGTTGGTCATCTGGAAGCAACCGTCGCCGTCGACCGCCCAGACGGTACGGTCCGGCATGCCGGCCTTGGCGCCCATCGCGGCCGGGACCGCGTATCCCATCGTTCCGGCGCCGCCGGAGTTCAGCCAGGTGGCGGGCTGCTCGTACTGGATGAAGTGCGAGGCCCACATCTGGTGCTGGCCGACGCCCGCCGCGAAGATCGTGCCCTCGGGGGCGAGCTGTCCGATGCGCTGGATGACCTGCTGCGGCGAGAGGCTGCCGTCCTCGGGCAGGTCGTAGCCGAGCGGGTAGGTGTCGCGCCAGCGGTTGAGGTCCTTCCACCAGGCCTCATAGTCGCCGACGTGGCCCTCGGTGTGCTCGGCCTGGACGGCCTGGACCAGGTCGGCCAGGACCTCACGGGCGTCCCCGACGATCGGGACGTCGGCGGCGCGGTTCTTGCCGATCTCGGCGGGGTCGATGTCGGCGTGGACGATCTTGGCGTACGGGGCGAAGCTGTCCAGCTTGCCGGTGACGCGGTCGTCGAAGCGGGCTCCGAGGGCGACGATCAGGTCGGCCTTCTGCAGCGCGGTGACGGCGGTGACCGCACCGTGCATGCCCGGCATTCCGACGTGCAGCGGGTGGCTGTCGGGGAATGCGCCGAGCGCCATCAGTGTGGTGGTGACGGGCGCTCCGGTGAGCTCTGCGAGGACCTTCAGTTCGGCGGTGGCCCCCGCCTTGATGACACCGCCCCCGACGTACAGCACCGGGCGCTTGGCCTGGGTGATCAGCTTGGCGGCTTCGCGGATCTGCTTGGCGTGCGGCTTGGTGACCGGGCGGTAGCCGGGCAGGTCCTGGGTCGGCGGCCAGCTGAACGTGGTCTGCGCCTGCAGGGCGTCCTTGGCGATGTCGACGAGGACCGGTCCCGGACGGCCGGTGGAGGCGATGTGGAAGGCCTCGGCGATCGTGTGCGGGATGTCCTCGGCCTTGGTGACCAGGAAGTTGTGCTTGGTGACCGGCATGGTGATGCCGCAGATGTCGGCTTCCTGGAAGGCGTCCGTACCGATCGCCTTGGAGGCCACCTGGCCGGTGATCGCGACCAGCGGGACGGAGTCCATGTGGGCGTCGGCGATCGGGGTGACCAGGTTGGTGGCGCCGGGGCCCGAGGTCGCCATGCAGACGCCGACCTTGCCGGTGGCCTGCGCGTAACCGGTGGCCGCGTGTCCGGCGCCCTGCTCGTGGCGGACCAGGACGTGGCGGACCCGGGTGGAGTCCATCATCGGGTCGTACGCCGGAAGGATGGCGCCGCCGGGAATGCCGAATACCGTGTCGGCCCCCACCTCCTCAAGGGAGCGGATGAGGGACTGCGCGCCCGTGACGTGCTCAACGATGGCGGGGGACGATCCGCCGTTACGGGCCCGCGGCTGGGGATGGTGGGCCCCGGTGGCCTGCTCGGTCATCGGCATTCTCTTCTCGAAGCTGAGGGTTTCTGCGGGTGTTTTGCGTCAGTTTGCGTGGTGCCGGTGCAACAAAAAACCCCTCGTGCCGTGAGGCAAGCGAGGGGAGCGCGTCGGAGTGGTCTGCAGAGTGCCATGGAGGGACTCTGCTTCAGCCGACGCGCTTTCCAAGTACGAGAATTCGGGTGCGCATGGCAATGACCCTCTCTCCGACGCACTCGACGTGTCAAGTGGGTGGGATGGGCGTCTCAGAATGTGAGCCGCTGAGGAGCGGTACCGAGCCGCCGGTCAGGACCGGCTGGGCCATGGCGCTGCCGGGCACCGGGAACTCTCCGCGGGCCAGGGCGCGGCGCAGCCGGTACTCGTCGAGCGGCCCGGAGAAGGCCATTCCCTGGCCGTGCGTACAGCCCATGGCGCGCAGCGCGAGGACCTGCTCCGGTACGTCGACCCCGTCGGCCACGGACTGCATGCCGAGGTCGCAGGCGATCCGCAGCAGGCCGCTGGTGATCTTGTGCAGCCGGGCGGATTCCACCACTCCCTCGACGAGCCCCCGGTCCAGTTTCAGTACGTCGATGGGGAGTCGGCGCAGGGCGTTGATCGCGGCGTAGCCGCTGCCGAAGCCGTCGAGCGCGATGCGGACACCGAGTCGGCGCAGGGCCACGAGACGCTGCTCCAGTTCGTCGAAGGAAATTCGGGGGTCGCTGTCGGCGACCTCGATCATCAGGGCCCCGGAGGGCAGGCTGTGCCGGGTGAGCAGCGCCTCGACGGAGCCGAACGGCATGCCCTTGTCGAGGAGCCGGCGGGCGGAGAGCCGCACGGCGACGGAGACCGGGTGTCCGGCCCTGGCCCGGTCTGCGGCCTGCTCGACGGCCTCTTCGAGGAGCCAGCGGCCGAGCTCGGCGGTGCGGTCGCTGTCCTCGGCGACCCGGAGGAACTCGGCCGGGGTGAACAGGATGCCCTGGGCGGAGCGCCAGCGGGCCTGGGCCGCGACGGCGGCGACCGTGCCGGTGGCGAGATGCACGACGGGCTGATGGAGCAGGGCGAACTCGCCGTCGCGCAGGGCGGTGCGCAGCCGGGCCGCCAGCTCGGAGCGGCGCACCACATCGGCCTGCATCTGCGGGGCGTACAGCTCGACGCGGTCCTTGCCGCCCGCCTTGGCGCGGTACATGGCGAGGTCGGCGTTGCGCATGAGGTCGCTGGGGGTGATGCCGGGCTCGGCGAAGGCGACCCCGATGGACGCGGCGACCCGGACCTCGCCGGCGCCGATCCGGTACGGCTGGGAGAGGGTGAGGCGCAGCCGGTCGGCGATCTCGTGGACCTGGCACTCCCGGGCGGACTGGTCGCGGGTGCCGTCGCCGAGGATGATCGTCGCGAACTCGTCGCCGCCGAGCCGGGCCGCGGTGTCGCCCGCCCGGACGGATTCGTGGAGGCGGCGGGCGGCCTGGATGAGGAGCTCGTCGCCCGCCTGGTGGCCGAGGCGGTCGTTGACCGCCTTGAAGCCGTCGAGGTCGATGAAGAGCACGGCGGTGCCGGAGTCGCCGGAGCGGCGGCCGCCGAGTGCCTGGCGGACCCGCTTGGTGAACAGGGCCCGGTTGGGCAGGTCGGTGAGCGGGTCGTGCTCGGCGCTGTGCTGCAACTGGGCCTGCAGCCGGACCCGTTCGGTCACATCGCGGCTGTTGAGGATCAGTCCGCCCTGATGGCGGTTGACCGTGGATTCGACATTGAGCCAGTCGCCCGTACCGGATCTGAAGCGGCACTCGATCCGGGTGGTGGGCTCCTCGCTCGGCGGGGCGGCGAGGAACCGGCGCACTTCGTGGACCACCCGCCCCAGGTCGTCGGGGTGGATGATCGAGGACAGCTCGGCGCCGACCAGCTCCTCGGCCTCGCGCCCGTACACCCCGGCGGCGGCGGGGCTGACGTAGCGCAGCACACCGGTGGGGGCGACGATCATGATGACGTCGCTGGAGCCCTGCACCAGGGAGCGGAAGTGGTTCTCCTTCTGCGCCAGTTCCTGGGTGAGGGCGATGTTGTCGACGAGCATGATGCCCTGCCGGACGACCAGGGCGAGCGCCACCGTGCAGCCGGTGAGGATCACGACGCGGTCCACCCGGCGGCCCTCGACGGCGTTGTAGAGAATGCCGAGGGTGCAGACGGCGGCGGCGAGATAGGGCGTCAGCGCGGCCAGCGATCCCGCGACGGGGCGGCTGGTGGGCTGTGTGCTCCGCGGCGGGACAGCGTTGTCCGCGGCCCTGTTGGCGCCCCAGGGGGCGTACGCGAGGAGCAGCGAGCCGGCGAACCAGCCCGCGTCCAGCATCTGGCCGGAGTGGTAGGTCTGGCGCAGCAGCGGTGAGGTGAACAGGGCGTCGGACAGGACCGTCAGGGCGAGTGCGGCGACGGCGGTGTTCACCGCGGAGCGGTTGACGTTGGACCGCCGGAAGTGCAGGGCCAGCACCATGGAGACCAGCACGATGTCGAGCAGCGGGTAGGCCAGCGCCAGCGCCGCGCGGGCCACGCTCGCGCCCTCGGCGTCCACCAGATGCGCGGTGTGGGCGAGGGCGAGGCTCCAGGAGATCGTGAGGAGCGATCCGCCGATCAGCCAGGCGTCCAGCGCCAGGCAGAGCCAGCCGGCCCTGGTGACGGGGCGCTTGGCGAGGACGAGCAGCCCGACGATGGCGGGCGGCGCGAAGCAGAGGAAGAAGACGTCGGCCAGGGAGGGGGTGGGCACCGGGAGTCCGAGCACCACCTCGTACCAGCCCCAGACCGCGTTGCCCGCGGCGGCCATGAACGAGGAGAGCGCGAACAGCAGCCAGGCGGGCCGGAACCGGCTGGAGCCGGCCCGCGCGTAGCGGAAGCAGGAGACGGCGGCGACCAGCGCCGCCGCGCTGAGGCCGAAATCCCCCATGACGAGCGCCAGTTGCCTCGAACCCCAGCCGAAGGCGGCTCCCACGGCGTAGGCGGCCCAGACGGCGCCGAGAAGGATCTGCCAGAACAGCGCGGATGCGCCGTCCACGGCCGACCTCCGGGAGAGGAGCGCCCCGAGGGCGTCGGCCGGCGCGCTCACCGGGGCGACCCCGGCGTCGTCGGGTGCGCTCGTACCCGGCGCCCCGCCGGTTCCCGTCGGCTGCCCGGCGGTGTCGGATCGTGCACCCATCGGCCGTACATCGCCCGTCGCCCCCTCGCGTGTCGCGTCCTCCCCGGCGCCGTCCCTTCCACGGCGCAGCGCCCCTTTCGGGACGATACACCAGACTCGTCACTCAGGGACATAGTTCCTCTACTCTCCGTGACGACCTGGAAGCCGTTCGGAACTGTGCGCGACGGAAGGCATCCGCAGCGTGGTCAGCCGGTGGTGCGTACCACGTTCCGCACCGGTTCTCCCGCGGCGAACCGGGTCAGCTGTCCGGCCAGCAGACGCTTGGCGCGCGGCTGGAAGGCCGAGGTGCTGCCGCCCACATGAGGAGTGATCAGGACGTTCGGAGCGTGCCAGAGGGGGTGGCCGGCGGGCAGCGGTTCCGGGTCGGTGACATCGAGGGCGGCACGCAGTCGGCCGGACTCCAGTTCGAGCAGCAGCGCCTTGGTGTCGACGACCCCGCCCCGTGCGACGTTCACGAGCAGCGCCCCGTCCGGCATCGCGGCGAGGAACTCCGCACCGAACAGACCTCGTGTGGACGGGTTCAGCGGAGTGGACAGCACGACGACATCGGCCTCGGGCAGAAGTGCGGGCAGGTCGTCGAGCGGGTGTACGGGGCCGTGTGCGGTCGTCCGCGCGGAACGCGCGACGCGTGTCACCCGCGCGCACTCGAAGGGCGCGAGCCGGTCCTCGATGGCGGCGCCGATCGATCCGTACCCCACGATCAGCACGGACTTGTCGGCGAGCGCGGGGTAGAAGCCGGACCGCCACTCCTCCTTGTCCTGGCCGTGGACGAACCCGGGAACGCCGCGCAGGGAGGCGAGGATCAGGGTGAGGGCGAGCTCCGCGGTGGATGCCTCGTGGACCCCCTTGGCATTGCACAGCCGCACCCCGGCCGGCAGCCGGCCGAGTGCGGGCTCGACGTGGTCGATGCCCGCGGAGAGGGTCTGCACGACCTGGACGGCCGTCATGCCGGCGAGCGGACGGACCGCGACCTCGGCGCCCGCCATGTACGGCACGACGTAGAAGGCGCAGTCGGCGGGATCGGCGGGGTAGTCCGGTTCACCGTTCCAGAACCGGTAGTTGAGCCCCTCGGGGAGCCCATCGATCTCGTCGGCCGGGAACGGCAGCCATACGTCGGGCGTCTTCGTCACGTCGGGGGTCTTCGTCGAAGTCATGGTCAGGAGGCTAATCGCCGGAGGCCGTGCGAGGACGGGCGGGCGGCAGAGGTTACTTTGGGGTGCGGTGCGGTCCCGCGACGGCGGGGCATGGGCCCGGTTCGGCGGCGGGTCTGGGGAGGGTCGGGGAGTTGGAGCGCAGGAGTCTCGGTGCGGCGGCGCTCGCCGTGGGCGCGGTCGGTCTCGGCTGCATGCCGATGAGCTGGGCGTACAGCGCCTCGCAGCAACGCGGTGACCGTGCGTTGCGTACGGTGCACGCCGCGCTCGACGCGGGTGTCCAGCTGCTCGACACGGCCGACATGTACGGCCCGTTCACCAACGAGCTGCTGGTGGGGCGGGCGCTGAAGGGCCGCAGGTCGGATGCGTTCGTCTCCACCAAGTGCGGGCTGCTGGTGGGCGACCAGCACATCGTGGCCAATGGCCGTCCCGGATATGTGCGGCGGGCCTGCGACGCCTCGCTGCGCCGGCTGCAGACCGATGTGATCGATCTGTACCAGCTGCACCGGGCCGACCCCGAGGTGCCGGTCGAGGAGACCTGGGGCGCGATGGCGGAGCTGGTGACCGCAGGCAAGGTGCGGGCGCTCGGGCTCTGCGCGGTCGGGGCGCGGGCTTCGCGCCGGGCGGGATCCCGGATGTACGACGAAACGATCCGTCAGCTGGACCGGGTGCAGCAGGTCTTCCCGGTGAGCGCGGTGCAGGCGGAGCTGTCGGTCTGGTCGCCGGAGGCGCTGGAGTCGTTGCTGCCGTGGTGTTCGGCGCGGGGTGTGGGGCTGCTGGCGGCGATGCCGCTGGGGAGCGGCTATCTGACGGGCACGCTGACGCCCGGACAGGGCTTCGAGCCCGAGGATCTGCGTGCCCGGCATCCCCGGTTCACGGCGGAGATGATGGCGGCGAACCAGCCGGTGGTCGTCGGCCTGCGGCGGATCGCCGAGCGGCACGGGGCGAGTGCCGCGCAGGTGGCGCTGGCCTGGGTGCTGCGGCAGGGGCCGCATGTGGTGCCGGTGCCGGGGACCAAACGGGAGCGGTGGGCGGTGGAGAACGCCGGGGCGGCCGGGCTGACCCTGACCGCGCGGGATCTGGCGGAGATCGCCGGGCTGCCCGGGGCCATCGACCAGCGCGGACCCCAGCGCGACCCCAGGGTGGCCGTGCCCAGGCTCAGCGCGGAGACGCGAGTGCCCGTCCG
>NZ_JBEXPH010000278.1:0-8423 GCF_040611955.1 Streptomyces sp. NPDC006510
TCACCGACCGCCATATGGTAGAGCTTCTCCGACACCAGCTCATAGGCATCAGACCATTCCGCGTCACTGAATCCCAACGCCTGCTGGGCAAGGCCGTAAAAATTGAGGTAGGCATAACTGGCGTCCACTTGCCATCCCTCGGCCTCGGCGACCGAACGCAGAGTTCCTATCTGAATGGACGGACGCCTCACGTTGTTCCACGGCATGGAAACAAGCGTCACGAGCATGGCAGCACCTCCAGCCATCTCACCAGGAAATCCTCAGGTCGTAGGCGTTGCGGAGGAACGGGAGATCCGGCACGTTCGCGGCGGACGGGAGACCGTACTGGGGAATGAGGGCATGCCACTCCTCCAGGGCCGTGAGGAGCTGCGCCCGCGCCAGCGCCGCTCCGAGGCACTGGTGGGGTCCTGTGCCGAACGCGATGTGCGGGTTCCGCTCCCGGTCGAAGTCCACTCGCCCCGGCTCCGGGAAGACATCAGGATCGTGGTTGGCGAGGGACAGCGGAAGAAGCACCGTCTGTCCGCGGCCGGCCACGTCGCCCGCACCGTCGCGCGCCGCCATCCGGCCCGGATACATGCACGAATTCACCCGGAGAAACTCTTCCACCGCCGCCGGACGGGTATCCGGGGAGGTCAGGAAGCGCTGACGGTGTTCTTCATGGGCCGCGAGGAACTGGATCGCGTTGGACAGGTGGTTCACCGTCGAGTCCACCCCGGCCAGGAAGAGCACGCTCAGCAGCGATACCCGGTCGTCATCCGTGATGGGGGCGCCTTCGATCTCCCAGGAGAACGTCGCGGTGGTGAGGTCGTCGGCGGGCTCGGCACGCCTGCGCTCGACATGCTCCCGGGCGTATTTCTCCACTGCCGGAATACCCGTTTCCTCGTATGCCGCTTCGCGAGGGTTGGGTGCGTACCGTGAGTCGATCATCGCGCGGTTGATCGTCACGAGCCGGTCGAGACCGTCGATGGGCCAGCCCACCGCGGACATCAAGTTCTCCACCACGTAGGGCCGGGCGAAATCCTCGTTGAACGAGACCTCGCCCTGCTCGAAGAATTCCTTGATCCTGCGCCGTGCGTTGGCACGGATCTGCGGGGTCAGTTCGCGTACCCGCTGGGGTGTGAACCACGAGCCGAGCTTGCGGCGCCATTCCGTATGCTGGCGCCCCTCGATGGTCAGCGGGATCCAGCGGTCCTCTTCGGCGCCCTCGGCCGCGCTGACCCGTCCGACGGTGAATTCTTCCTCGTTCCTGAAGGCCTGGCATACGCCGTCGTAGCTGGTGAGAACCCAGAAGCCATCCCCGTGACTGCTGTAGAAAGCACCCTCGTGCGCGTGCTCCTCAGCAGCTCTCCGATACTCTGCCGGAGCGCTGAAGAAATTGAAGTTCACGGATTCGGGCTCTTTCTTCCCCTTCGCCGCGGGGCAGCCTTCAGCCTGCATGGGACGTTACCTCTTTCTTCTGGGTTCGATTCACCGGAGGGGGATTGAGGTCGCCCCGACTCCAGACGGAGGGATCGAGCCCCGCTTCCTTGAGCCGCAGGCTCCAGAGGTGGTCGAGGTCCGTGCTGTCGAGGAAGACACCGTCGATCAGCACTCCGTCGGGCCGGGCGAGACGAGTGGCGTCACCGTCGGGGGACTCGCGGAAGAAGACCAGGTCCGCTTGACCCGTGCCCGTCTCGTTTCCCCAGCCCATGACCTCATGGGAGTGCGTGGTCGCGGCCCTGAGGATCACGTCGAAACCGAACCCTGCCCGGGAGAGCTCCGCCATCTCCTTGTGGTACGAGGGCCCCGCGAGGACAAAAGGATTCCCACAGTCGGTTCCGACGAGCAGCCGGGCTCCCTGGTCCACGAGGTCGCGGGCGACCAGGCCGAGCTGGTCGATCATCGCGCTGCGCCACTCCACTTCGGCACGGTCGAGTCCGAGGGCACTACGGACCGCGGCGTGCCAGGCCCACCTCCTGCTCGGGGCCGCTGTCTGGAGAGCCGTTCTGGACGGCTGAGTGAAGCGGACTTCCCCGGTCCGGGCCCGCCACGCGGTGAGCGTGGGGCAGATGAAATGGCCCGCCACGTTCGCGGTGAGCGCGCGCCGGTCGCTCCGGTGGCGCTCCAGCGCGTCGGCGAGCGAGATCCAGCGGTCGGAGGGCGGCAGACGGAACACGTTCGGCACGATCCCGTAGAGATGCTCGGACGACCGCATGGCCTGGTGAGCCTCACTGAGCGGAACCGCTTCCGGTACGTGCCCCACGACGGGTACTCCCGCGCGTTCCGCCTCCCGGACCAGCAGGTCGAACGCGGAGCGCTCCAGATCGTCGTAGATCTTTATGCCGTCGAACCCGTAAGCGAGCACATCCTCCACCACGTTCCGGGCCGCCCGTACCCCGTCCACGAGGGTGACCGCGTGAGGGATACGGGAGTTCGGGCCGTCCACCAGACCGGCCGTCACCCAGGCCCGGGGCAGGACGGCGTTGCGGGCCCGGCGTACACCGACGCTGTACAGGTGTGCCGGTTCCCCCCACATCTGGCGGTATGCGGTCACCCCGTGGACCAGGAGCCCGACAAGGTCGGAGGCCGATGACACATGTGCATGGGCGTCCACGAACCCCGGGACGGCATACCAGTACGGGCGCGCGCTCCGGTCATCGACCGGGGGCACCGGACTCCATCCGGAGATCCGCCCGTCGACCACACTCAGATCACGGGGCGCGGTGACCTTGCCGGTCTGCACGTCGATCAGCCCGACAGAACGGAAGGTGTGGGTCCGCTTCCGGCCCGCCAGTTCCACGAGAGCGGAGACCAGCGGGTCACCCTCGGGCAGCAGCCCCCTGCGATGCCGCCAGAGGGTGTCCTCGATGGGAAGGGTCATCAGGACGTTTTCCTTCCGTCCGCCACGTCCCCGGACGGCATGCCGAGCAGTTCTGCTACCTGACGGCCGGTGTCCCCCAGCTGAGCGGCGGCCTGTACACGGGTGGGGCTCTCGACGAGCCAGAGGCGGGCGCCGAGCCGCTTCTCACTCGCACGGAACGTCTCCATATCGGTGTCGCTCACCGAGGTGATCAGCACCAGGTCCTGGTCCGGATGGCCGCGCTCGGCCTGATGGTGGGACCCGTGCAGAAGACCACGCGTCGCCGCCGCGAGTTCGCCGCGGTCGACCCGGTCACAGGCGTCGACCATCCACGGCGGCGCGCCGGCCCGGGTGAAGTGGTCGCGGAGATACGCCTGTCCGCCCGGTCCTTCGATGGCCGCGGCTTCCTCTTCCACGGCGCCAGGGGGTATGTCGACCCGTTCTCCGTGCGCGCAGAAGGAGAACACCCGTGTCACCCGGGTGTCCGCCGAGGCGGCGTGGAGGGCAAGGCGCCCCCCGAAGTAGGTACCGACCATGCTGTACCGCTTCTGGCCGAACCGGTCGAGAACAGCCCGTAGGTCATCGACGTAGCGGGCCATGCCATGGCCCTCCGGGCTGCCGACGTGCGGGCTGTCACCACGGCCCCGCAGATCGGGGGCGATGACCCGGGCTCCGGGCAGTCCGTCGAGAAAGCCCGACTCCCACCAGACGCGGTGGTCCATGGCGATGCCGTGCACGAGGACGACCGTCTCCCCAGGGCCGGGCCTGTGGACACCGCGCACCACGGTGCCGTCCCGGGAGACGACTTCGAAGCGTTCCACTCCTGCACGCCTGTCAGAGTCCCGCATCCTGCCCCCTCAGTTCGACCGCACGGCCCAGCTCGTCCCGCATGCCATCCCGTACGGCCAGCACCAGCCCGCGCCTGCCCTCAAGATGGATCCAGCCGCGCTCCGCCCATGCGCGCACGGTGCCACGAACGTCTTCTTCCGGAGTTCCGGCGATCTCACTCGCCCGACTGACGGACTGCTCCAGTCGCCCCCCGTGGACGAGGGAACGGAAGAGATGGTCGTCGACGCCCTTCAGTACATGCCTGCCTGATCCCACATGAGGCCGGTAGTCGTGGACGATGGTGACTTCCGGTCCGTAGCGGAAGGAGAAGCGGGACTGCTCGTGCAGCTTCTTCCACAGGCCTACGCGCGCGCCCAAGCGCCGCCGCAGGGACAGCATCGTGGCGGCATCGGTCTCCCGGCCGGTCTCTTCGTGCTCGAACGAGTAGGCGAGCGCCGTCCGGTCGGCCTTCTGGCCGGCATGGATGAACCGGTATTTCCGCTCCGGCCCGATGAGTTCGATGCCGAACTCGTCCGGCTTCTCGAAGTAGGGGCTGTAACGATCGACACGGACCTTGCTCACCGTCGACGGAGGCGCCAGATGTGTGATGAAGGGGACCAGCCGGAGCTGCTCCTCCAGCATCTCGGAGGACTCGTAGGGCATCGCGGAGAGCAGGTTCCACTGGGCGTCGATGCCCAGCTCCTGACAGAGGATGAGAAAGCGCAGATTGTGCAGTGCGGTCGCGCCCTTGCGCAGCAGTTTCAGGGCGCCGGAGCTGAGGCTTTCGATGCCCGGCTGCACCATGAGGACGCCCGCCGCCCGCATCTCTCCGAGTTCCCTGGAGCCCAGATTCGCCTTGACCTCGAAGAACGTGGTGATGTCGACCTCTGCGTCGGCGAGGGCTGCCAGGCCGTTGTCCTTCTTGGCCAGAATCGTGTCCACGGCGTATGTACTGAATACGCCGTGCTGCTCGGTCAGTTGCCGCAGAGTCTCCGTGAGCTGTCCGCCAGGCTTGCTTCGGTAGACCATGCCGCTGCCGTTCTCGCCACAGAACGTGCACTGCATCTTCTCGCCCCACCAGCAGCCCCGGGACATCTGGAACGGCATTGCCACGTGCGGCGTGATCAGGTCGCTCCACGGAAGGGAGTTCAATCGCTCGAAGTACTCCTCGTACCGGGGCACGGGGGCGGACTCCGCGGGCTGGACCGTGGGCAGCGAGGCGCGCAGCGCACCCTCGTGCCGCAGGACGATCCCGGGTGCGTTGGCCAGGTCCGCCACATCCGTCGCGGTGGAGATCGCTGTGACTGCGCCCTCGCCCTCGCCCTGCACCACCGCGTCCACATAGGGGTAGGCCTCCATGACGGCTCGGCCCATGGGCCGGTCGCAGTTGGCCCCACCGAGAAGGACGAGCCGATCAGGCGCCAGGTCCTTGATGGCACGGGCGATGGCCAGGGCGGGGACCAGCTGACTGAACGATGTGGTGAAGCCGAAGCATTCGGCTCCAGTGGCGAGGAGTCGCTCGGCGAACTCAGCGGTGAACCGGGGGGCTATCCCGCGAAGCGAGAGAATGCAGTCCGTCAGGGTCTCGGCGACCCCCTGTTCCCGGAGAAACGCCGCGTACTCCGCTTGTGCGGAGGTCTCGTCCACTCCTTCGGCAGCCGCAAGCGCACTGCCGAAGATCCAATCACCGACCCCCATCCCGTACAGTTCCTCGCCGATCGTGTCGTACACGGTGATGAACTGTTGCGGGTCGTACGCGAGCGAATTGATGGCGAACTCGAACCAGTCGAGGTAACCGTATACCGGGGTGATGGGATCCCCGCGTCCGTCGGAAGCCAGCGCCGCCAGGGTGGCGATCTGGATCGACGGCCGGTAGAGGCTGTTCCAGGGGGGCGCCACAAGGGCGAGTTTCACTTGCGCTCACTCCTCCGGGGCAGCAGGAGCTCTCCCAGCCGCCCGGTGGGCAGGACGGGGTAGCCGGCGCGGGCCTTGTCCAGCATTTCCAGGCCCGGGGCGACGACATCGACGACTGTGACGGAACCGGGCCTGGTCAGGACGCGGTAATGGATGTCCACCCCCAGGCCGTCCAGCCGACCGATGAGGTGTCGGAGCAGTTCCTCGGGCGAGGCGGTGGCGGGCAGTCCGTCGTGGGCGCTGAACTGCACGCGCTCGTGGGGAAGGGCGTGGATGTCGAAACGTGCCGCGGCACGGTGGCGGGGGTAGCGCGCCAGGGCTGTGAGGATCTGGTTCGCCTCGCGCTCCGCGTCGATGGGGCCGTGCTCGAAGATGGTGCACACCTGGAGGTACTCCAGGAGCGCCCGTTGCAGCGCGTACGTCTGCACCGGTGATGCACCGCTGCCGATCAGCCGGATGTCCTCGTGGCTGTCGGCGTTGCAGGCCACGTAGGCAGGCACTCCCGTATCGCAGGCGATCGAGATGATGAGGACCGGAGCTCCTCGCACTTCCTCGACATCGGCGACCAGCTTCCTCAGATCGGCGGGAAGGGAGTCGTGGTCGACGACGCGTATGCCGGAGCGGCCTTTGTCCAGGCCGAAGTACCAGCCGGCGAGCTGGTACGACCAGGCATCGCGCTCGATCAGCTCGTTGATCGCGTGAACGAGCGCCTCGTGCAGCGTGGCCCCTGCGGCGTAACCGACACTGGAGGTGTAGTGCCAGAGCGTCTTGAAGGCCCCGTCGTCGTCGGGGTGCGGCCAGTTGCGGTACCCGCCGTCACGGAGGAAGATCGGCTGCCGGTGCGGCGCCTGCTCGTTCGCCGGCTCGCCCAGCGCCTCTGCTACCGGCCGATAGGGGCGGGTGAGGATCTGGCTCTCCGGCAGGGCGCCGCCGAGGCGCTGCAGCAGCGCGGAGTGCCGCGCCGTCGGCTGCTGGGCGATGTCGCGTCCGGAGAGGAACCTGACGTCGGACGCCCCCGGGTCGCGTCGCCAGTCGAGGTGGTAGTGCTCCGCGCTCTCGAAGAGCGCGCTCGCCATGCTGCGGTATCCCAGGCCCTTGCCGGAGCTGCGTGAGCAGAGCGTGCCGTCGCTGTCCTTCAACTGCACTTCGTAGGTGGGCGTCGCGTCGATTCCGTGCTTCCAGATTTCAGCGGTCAACTTCTCGGAGCCGAGCCATTCCGAGACAGCGCCGAGGGCTTTGGCGATGGGTGTCTCACGCTCCGGCGGGACATCCTCCGTGAGTGCTCCGCTGAGAAGGGCTGTGGACAGCAGGTCCTGTCCGACGTGACCAGTCAAGGGTCTTCCTCACTTCTCCCGTGTCGAATACGGGTATGCCTGCGCGGACAAGTCCCAGGAGCGGCTGGGGATCCGACACCACGTGCGCGTAGTGGATCCGAGTCCTTTCCATTCCTGGACCAGAGATGTCAACTGCTCCGGAGTCGGCCCACACCGATATTCCCCTGCTCTCCAGCTCTTGCAGGGGGGAGGGGAGCGGCTCGTTGTGGTGGGGCAGGTCATCGGCCTGCAAGTCGAATTCCAGAGCGGCGCAACGCCTCAGCAGCGGCCATCGCTCGAACCGTCGCATGAAGTAGCGCTCGGCTGACTCGGCAGTGGTGTTCTCTCGCCAGAGCGTCTCGGCCTGAGCGAGTTCCAGTAGGGCCCGGTCGGCCGCCTCGGTCTGTGTGGAACCCGATCCGATGCCGGTGGCGGGCATCAGCCGGCCGGCGCTCCTCGACACGGCGAGGACAGTGGGCGTCCGGGCGACATAGCCGATGGGCAGGGTCAGTGGCGTGGAGGAGCCGTCGTCCACCTGGCCACTCCGAGCCGCATCGCCATCCTCCGGCACATGCCCTGGCGGACGGGTCAGGCAGCGATAGAGAAAGGCGCTGTAGTTCAGCAACTCCGCCAACTCGAAGAGCGCGTTTCGCAGGGCCGCTTCGGGAGACGGCGAGGCAGCCCAGCCCACCGTGCATGACAGGCGGGCTGCCTGCGCCGTCAGGGTCGACGACCTCAGTTCCAGGCCGGCCACCCATGGTGATGACCAGAACAGTGGTACCTGCCGGGGCCGGTCTGCCGTCAGCGGCTCGTAGGCACGCAGCAGGCACCCTTCGGGTGCTCCGCGTACCCCGCCAGACCAGTGCCGGGAGTCCGTGCCCCGACAGGTGTGTGTCGTCGGCGGACGGGCGACAAGGGAGAAAGGCGTGCAGGCCATGAGGCGTTCCACGGCCTCGGACAGAGCCTTCTTGCGCGCGACGGCCTCCGTGGTCGCGGTGCCGTAGCCTTCGGCCGATACCGCACCCGAGGCGGGCTCCACGGTGCACCGGACCGTCACTGTTCGCTCTGACCGGTACGAATGGTAGGCGATTTCACGCATTGCGCAGCCAGCCACTGATCTCTCGATCAACGCCCCTACTCCCCTGTTCCTGTCTCGCCTGCTTCACGCCTGGTGTTGCTGAGAACCAGGCGTTACCTGGCGGAGTCGGTGTCCTCGGACCACGCGCCCCACGACTCGAGTTCTGCCATCTCGAGTGCGCTCAGTTCGGCGTTGTTGGGGTCGTCGTTGAGGAAGTCCGCCGTCATGCAGTCGAATACAACTGCAGGGCCCATGACAGGATCCTTTCGTGGCTATTCGCTCTGTCTTCTGCTTTTCTTCCTACTGCTTTTCCGTGCCGATGTTCAGTACTGGAACAGGCCCCCTTTCCCCCCGGTTGGTGAGGGTGAGTGGTACGGGGTTGCGGGTGCGCCGGGGTGTGCCCTTGGGGGGTGGGGTGCGGTAGGCCGAGGGGTGTTCGCGTACCGCGAGT
>NZ_JBEXPH010000279.1:0-8363 GCF_040611955.1 Streptomyces sp. NPDC006510
TGCCGTAGAGATAGCTGCGGGTGCCGTTCAGCGCGGCGCGGCTCAACGCGTCCACCTCGGCGGGCCCCATCGCCGGCCAGTCGGGCGTGTTCTCGGCGGCGCCCACCACCCGGTCGGTGAGCGTCTGGGCCAGCTCCAGCTCGGCCGTGGCGAAGCCCACCGCCTCGTCGGCCCGGCCCAGTTCGATCAGCGAGACGACGGTGTGCAGCCGGTTCGCCGCCTCGTGCGCCTGCGAGCGCAGGGCCTGGGTGAAGCCCCGCTCGGAGTCCAACTCGCCGGACAGCGCCTGGAGTTCCGTGTGGTCGCGCAGCGTCACGACCGTGCCGCGCTGCTCCCCGCCCACTACCGGACGGGTGTTGACCACGATCACCCGGTCCGCCGTCAGATGCAGTTCGTCGACCCGCTCCTCGGAGGCGAGCAGCGCACCGGTCAGCGACGCGGGCAGATCCAGCTCGGCGACCCTGCGCCCGACCGCACCCGGCTCCAGACCGAGCAGCTCCCGGCCCGCGTCGTTGATCAGCGCGATCCGTCGCCGTCCGTCTAGCATCAGCAGCCCCTCGCGCACCGCGTGCAGCGTGGCCTGGTGGTAGTCGTGCATCCGGCTCAGCTCGGCGGCGTTCATGCCGTGCGTGTGCCGCCGCAGCCGGGCGTTGATCACATACGTGCCGATGCCGCCGAGCGCGAGCGCCCCGCCCGCCGCCAGCCCCAGCGCCCCGAGCTGCGCCCGCACCTGCGAGGAGACCCGCTCGACCGTGATGCCTGCGCTGACCAGACCGGTGATCCGGGAGCCGTCCCGGACCGGCGTGACGACCCGGATCGAGGGGCCCAGCGTGCCGGTGTACGTCTCCGTGAACGTCTCGCCGCGCAGCGCCTGCGCGGTGTGCCCGAGGAACGTCTCGCCGATCCGGTCGGCGTCCGGGTGCGTCCAGCGGACCCGGTCCGGGGACATGATCGTGACGAAGGTGATCCCGGTGTCCCTGCGGACCTTCTCCGCGTACGGCTGCAGCACGGCGGACGGGTCCGGGGTACGGATCGCCTCCCGTACGGACGGTGAGTCGGCGATCGCCAGCGCGGCCGCCCGCACCTGCCGGGTCGCGGTCTCCTTGGCCTGCTCGCTGCCGGACACGTAGGCGAAGAACGCGCAGCCCGCCACCACGGCCGCCACCAGCACCACCTGCATGGCGAAGAGCTGACCGGCCAGGCTGCGCGGGCGGGTACGGGGGCGGGGGAGACGCATGCCCACAGTCTGCCTGGCCGAAATCCGATGAACGAAATGCACGCAACGGTGACCGGTGTCACAGAGAGCGAGATATTCGCCAAGGGTTTTTCCGGCTCCGATCCGCCGGACAGCCCTTGCGCCCCCAGGGACGGGGGAGTGACCCGGACGAGCCGAGGAGAACCCCCGTGGGAGTGGCAGCAGCCAAGCGGGACCGCACGCACTATCTGTATCTGGCCGTGATCGCGGCGGTGGGCCTCGGCATCCTCGTGGGCTTCGTGGCCCCGGACTTCGCCGTCGAGCTCAAGCCGATCGGCACCGGCTTCGTGAACCTGATCAAGATGATGATCTCGCCCATCATCTTCTGCACGATCGTGCTGGGCGTCGGGTCGGTGCGCAAGGCCGCCAAGGTCGGCGCGGTCGGCGGCCTCGCCCTCGGCTACTTCCTGGTGATGTCGACCGTCGCACTCGGCATCGGCCTGCTCGTCGGCAACCTCCTGGAGCCCGGCCAGGGCCTCCACCTCACCGAAGCCGTACGCGCCGCCGGTGAGAAGCAGGCGGCCGGAGCCGGCGAGTCCACCGTCGACTTCCTGCTCGGCATCATCCCGACCACGATCGTCTCCGCCTTCACCGAGGGCGAGGTGCTCCAGACCCTGCTCGTCGCACTGCTCGCGGGCTTCGCGCTCCAGGCCATGGGCTCGGCCGGTGAGCCGGTGCTGCGCGGCATCGGCCACATCCAGCGCCTCGTCTTCCGCATCCTCGCCATGATCATGTGGGTGGCCCCGGTCGGCGCGTTCGGCGCCATGGCGGCGGTGGTCGGCGAGACCGGCATCGACGCGCTGAAGTCCCTCGCGATCATCATGGTCGGCTTCTACCTCACCTGCGCGATCTTCGTCTTCGTGGTGCTCGGCACCATCCTGCGGCTGGTCGCCGGGGTCAACCTGATCGCTCTGCTGAAGTACCTGGGCCGCGAGTTCCTGCTGATCCTCTCCACCTCCTCCTCCGAGTCCGCCCTGCCGCGGCTCATCGCGAAGATGGAGCACCTCGGGGTCAGCCGGCCGGTCGTCGGCATCACCGTGCCGACCGGCTACTCCTTCAACCTCGACGGCACCGCGATCTACCTCACGATGTCCTCGCTCTTCATCGCCAACGCGATGGGCGACCCGCTGAGCGCCGGTGAGCAGGTCTCGCTGCTGCTCTTCATGATCGTCGCCTCGAAGGGCGCCGCCGGAGTCACCGGTGCGGGCCTGGCCACCCTCGCGGGCGGCCTCCAGTCGCACCGCCCCGGCCTGGTCGACGGCGTCGGCCTGATCGTCGGCATCGACCGCTTCATGAGCGAGGCCCGCGCCATGACGAATTTCGCGGGCAACGCGGTCGCCACCGTCCTGGTCGGCACCTGGACCAAGGAGATCGACCGGGAACGGGTGGACAAGGTCCTCTCCGGCGCGCTCCCGTGGAACGAGCAGATGCTCAACCAGGACGTGGAGGGCGCGGACGTTCCGGGGCCGCGCGACGGTGACGAGAAGCTCGCCGTGGCGAAGGCGTAGACCCACACGGAACACACCGGCGAAGGGCCGCCCGCGGGAACTCCCGCGGCGGCCCTTCGCGCTTGCCTTGACGTCCGCGTCAAGGTCTACCGTCGAGGCCATGCGAATCGGGGAGCTGGCCGAACGGGCCGGGACGACCACACGGACTCTTCGGTACTACGAGTCACGTGGACTGCTGCCCGCTCGGCGGGCCGGCAACGGCTACCGCGCGTACGACGAGGACGACCTGCGGCTGGTCCAGCAGATCCGGACCCTGCAGGCCTTCGGGTTCGAGCTGGAGGAGACCCGGCCGTTCGTCGACTGCCTGCGCGCCGGCCACCCGGCCGGTGACGCCTGCCCCGCCTCGCTCGCCGTCTACCGGCGCAAGCTCGGCGAGCTCGACTCGCTCATCGAGCAGCTCCAGGCGGTCCGTGCCCAAGTGGGCACACAGCTCGCCAGGGCCGAACTGGAGGCCGGGGCAGTGCTCCCCGGCGGTCCCGAACCACGTTGTGAACTGGGAGGATGACAGATGATTCATGCAGAGGGCGTGGCCGAGGTCACCGATGCCACCTTCGATACGGAGGTGCTCGCGGCGGACCTTCCCGTACTGGTCGAGTTCACCGCCGACTGGTGCGGGCCGTGCCGCCAGCTCGCTCCCGTGCTCAGCGCCGTCGCCACCGAGCTGGCCGGCCGCATGGAGGTCGTCCAGCTGGACATCGACACCAGCCCGGGGATCGCGAGCCGGTACGCGGTGCTGTCGGCGCCGACCCTGATGGTCTTCCGCTCCGGTGAACCGGTGAAGTCGATGGTGGGCGCCCGCCCCAAGCGCAAGCTGCTCCAGGAGCTGGAGGACGTCTTCGAGACGGTGTGAGTGGACGCTCGCGCCGAATCAGAAGCCGGATGCCGGAAACGCAGACGTACACCATGCAGTGTGTCGTCTGCGGTCCCGGTCTCTACGCCACGAGGGGAAGGCCGGTCGCCGGCTCGAAAGATCAGGCGACCAGCTGGCCCATCCACTTGAGGCCAGTGGGCAGCTTGTCCTTGGCGCAGCGTCGCTCCACGTAGCCGATCAGCTGGTCGACCGCCTGATCATGAGTCAGGCCCTTCTGGGTGTCCGAGACGTATTTCGCGGTGGCTTTGGCTCCGGAGACGGACCGGTCCTCGGCACTCGCCTCGTCGTAGCCCGAACCGATGGCACGCAGTAGAAAGACGTTGTCGGTGAAGACGGTCGCGAGATCGGCGAACGCGGATGTGATCCCTTCTCCCAGCCGGTCCTTGACCGGGCCCGACTGCGCATCGTCGTCCAGAATCCCGGTGATCTCCGGGCTGTTGTGGTGGGCCTGACGGAACCTCTGGAGGAACCTGGCGATGAACGCGTTGCTGCGGGCGGGATCGCGAAGCATCCCGAGGTAGCCGAGCTTCACCGCAAGCCTGTCGTCCAGCTTCTTGCCGCCCGCTCGGGTGGGAAGGACCTGCGGGGCCGTGAACCTGGAGTTGTTGTCGATCGCGGTGAGCCGTGTCGTCGGTGCGATGGCTGTCGCTGCCTGGTAGAGGAAGTTTCCGAGGTTGACCCTGCCACCCACTACCCGGTCGTCGTTGCCGAGGAAGGCATCGGCGACCATGGTGCGGCCGGTCTGCCGCAAGGCTGCCTCGTCGCCCAGGAATTGCAGTGCGGCATTGGCGTCCATGCCTTGCAGCGTGGCCCCCGGGGCTGTCTCCATGACAAGGAATGCCTGAGCGGTGCCCAGCTGATTCGGAATCTCTTCCGGGGTCCGGCCCACTGCCTGGTTGTTCATCAGGAGGTCATGGATCGCCTGTCCCTCACGTGAGGCGACCGCATGGCGGACGATCCGGGGCGCCCGGATGTCCATGTGCTCCAGAAACCGATGGGCGTATTCCACATTGCCCGTGGACGACAGGGGTTTGACCACGACCTCCGCCCCCGGCGGGCCCACGAAGAAGACTCCGTCGGCTCCCTCTCCCGAGCGCCGCACCGCTTGGCCGTGCCACGACGAAGGTGCGTCTTCGACGGTGAGCCGCTGGACGGAGAGTTCCGTGGGAGCGGGCACCCGCTGCACGGCCGGCTGCTGGGCCTGTTCGGCCTGGTGGTGGCCACACCCGGGGCTGTGCTGGTGCTGTTCCTGGGCCCAGGGGTGGCCGGCCTGGCGGAGCATCTGGACGACGGCGGCGTTCCCGGCGACGGCCTGCAGCGCCATGGGGCCCCGCAGCGGTGTCCCGCCCCCTGCGAGGGTGCGGGCCGCGGTACGGCCGTGTTCGGTCCGCGGGGTTCTGTCGTTCTCTTGGACACGCACGAAGAGGGGCCTTTCCCACACAGGAACAGCAACCGTTCCTGGATACGTGGTGGACGTTCGCGGGGCCAGGGACCAGAGGGCAGACAGGGGTGGCCCGAACGGGCAATGCCCGGCGTGCCGTGTGGCATCGGGACTTGAGGGCCCGCGACCGGGAGAACGAGACGGTCGCGGGCCACGTGCCGTGCCTCAGACCGGCCGGAACCAGACCGTCGCCAGCGGCGGCAGGGTCAGCACGATGCTGCCGGGCCGGCCGTGCGCGGCCACCGGTTCGGGCTTCAGCGGGCCGCAGTGGAGTACGTCACTGCCGCCGTACCGCGCGGCGTCGGTGTTGAGGACCTCCGCCCACGCGACCCGGTCCCCGAGCACCTCCGGGACGCCCACGCGGTAGTCGTGCCGCACCACCGGGGAGAAATTGCTGACCGCGAGGAGCGGCGAGCCGTGCGCGTCGTAGCGCAGGAAGGCGAAGACATTGTCCTCGGCGGCGCCGCCGTCCACCCAGTCGAAGCCCTCCGGAACGGTGTCGCGCTGCCAGAGCGCGGGGGTGGCGACGTACACCGTGTTCAGGTCGCTCACCAGGGTGCGTACGCCCCGGTGGTCGCTCTCCGCCGCGTACGAGGGGTCGAGCAGCCACCAGTCCGGGCCGTGCCCCTCCGACCACTCCGCCCCCTGGGCGAACTCCTGCCCCATGAAGAGGAGTTGCTTGCCCGGGTGGGCCCACATGAAGCCCAGGTAGGCCCGGTGGTTGGCGCGCTGCTGCCACCAGTCGCCGGGCATCTTGGAGACCAGCGACCGCTTGCCGTGCACCACCTCGTCGTGCGAGATCGGCAGGACGTAGTTCTCGCTGTACGCGTACACCATCGAGAAGGTCATCTCGTTGTGGTGGTACTTGCGGTGCACCGGCTCCTTCGACACGTACTCCAGGGAGTCGTGCATCCAGCCCATGTTCCACTTCAGCCCGAAGCCGAGCCCCCCGAAGCCGCCGGGGCCGACATGGTGGGTGGCGCGGGTGACGCCGTCCCAGGCGGTGGACTCCTCGGCGATGGTCACCACGCCCGGATTGCGGCGGTAGACGGTGGCGTTCATCTCCTGGAGGAAGGCGACGGCGTCCAGATTCTCCCGCCCGCCGCGCTCGTTGGGGGACCACCCGCCCTCCTCGCGCGAGTAGTCGAGATAGAGCATCGAGGCGACGGCGTCGACCCGCAGTCCGTCGACATGGAACTCCTCGCACCAGTAAGTGGCGTTGGCGACCAGGAAGTTGCGCACCTCGGTGCGCCCGAAGTCGAACTCCAGCGTGCCCCAGTCGGGATGCGCCGCCCGCGACGGGTCCGAGTGCTCGTACAGCGGGCGGCCGTCGAACTCGGCCAGCGCCCAGTCGTCGCGCGGGAAATGCGCGGGCACCCAGTCGACGATCACACCGATCCCGGCCCGGTGCAGGGAGTCCACCAGGAAACGGAAGTCGTCGGGTGTGCCCATGCGTGACGTCGGGGCGTAGAACCCGGTGACCTGATACCCCCAGGAGCCGCCGAAGGGGTGCTCGGAGACCGGCATCAGCTCCACATGCGTGAACCCGAGATCCCTTACGTACGCCGGGAGTTGGGACGCCAGTCGGCGGTAGGTGAGCCCCGGCCGCCAGGACGGCAGATGCACCTCGTACACCGACAGCGGCGCCTCGTGCACCGGGACGTCCCCGCGGTGCGCCATCCACTCCTGGTCCCGCCATTCGTGGTGCGAGGCCGTCACGATCGAGGCGTTGGCGGGCGGCACCTCGGCGTACCGGGCCATCGGGTCGGCGCGCAGCGTGTGCGAACCGTCCGGACGGCAGATGTCGAACTTGTAGAGCGCGCCCTCCCCGATCGCGGGCAGGAACAGCTCCCACACCCCGGTGGAGCCGAGCGAACGCATTGGGAAGCCGGTGCCGTCCCAGTAGTTGAAGTCCCCGACGACCCGCACACCGCGGGCGTTGGGCGCCCAGACCGTGAACCGGGTGCCCGCCACCCCCTGGTGCTCCATGGGCTGCGCGCCGAGGGCGGTCCACAGCTCCTCGTGCCGTCCCTCGCCGATCAGATGCAGATCGAGATCGCCGAGCGCGGGCAGGAAGCGGTACGGATCCTGCACCTCGATCTCGTTGTCCTCGTAGGCGACCAGGAGCCGGTACTCGGGCAGCGCGGGCATCGGCAGCAGCCCGGAGAAGAAGCCGTCGCCGTCGTCGTGCAGCTGCGCCCGCAGCCCCTTGGCGAGCACGGTCACCGACCGGGCGTGCGGACGCAGCACCCGGAAGATCACACCACCCCGGACCGGGTGGGCGCCGAGCAGGTCGTGCGGGGCGTGGTGCTCACCGGCGAGCAGCCGGCCCCGGTCGCCGTCGTCGAGAGGACGCGCCTGTCGTACGCCCCGGCTTCCGGTGCCCCGGCGGGGGCGCGACGGCGTGGCGTCGGCCCGCGCGGCCGCCGGCTTCTTCCGTCCGGCCGGGGCGGCCGGTTCCGGCGACGGCGCTGCGACCACCGCCTCGGCCGGGCCCGCCGAAGAAGCCGGGGATGCCGGGGAGGCCGGAGGAGCCGGAGATGCCGGGGAGGCCGGAGGAGCCGGAGGTGCCGGGGAAGCCGCCCCGTCGGGTGTCTTCGGCAGGGCTCGGGGGGCCTCGGTGGGGGCGGGCTTTTTGCGGGACGGCTTGCGGGCGGTCACGGGGACAGCCTCCTCGGAGGGTGTGGAGGTGAAGCGGGGGACAAGGGAGCGGCGGCGGGGGTACGCGCCGGGCCGTCAGTCGTCGGCGGTGGCCAGCCGGTGGATCGCGGCCATCGGGACCGGGAGCCAGTCGGGCCGGTGCCGTGCCTCGTACAGCACCTCGTACACCGCCTTGTCGGTCTCGTGGGCGCGCAGCAGCTCCGGTTCGCTGCGCGGGTCGACGCCCGCGGCGCCGGCGTACCCCTCGCAGTAGGCGGTCCGGCAGCGGGCCGCCCAGTCGTCGTTCCACGGGCGGTGCGAGCGGGCCGCGTAGTCGAAGGAGCGGAGCATCCCGGCGATGTCGCGCACCGGGAACTGCGGCCGTCGGCGCTCGGGCAGCGGTCTGGCCGGTTCGCCCTCGAAGTCGATCAGTGACCAGAAACCGTCGGCCGCGCGGAGTGTCTGGCCGAGATGGAGATCGCCGTGCACCCGCTGGGCCGCCCAGTCGCGCCCCCGGTGCCCCAGTGCGGCCACCGCGTCGAAGGCGGTCCGCAGCCCGGGGACGTACGGCGCGAGCGCCGGTACCGCCTGGGCGGCGGCCTCCAGCCGGCGCACCATCCCGGCGGCCAGGTGCGCGGTCTGGGCGCG
>NZ_JBEXPH010000280.1:0-8332 GCF_040611955.1 Streptomyces sp. NPDC006510
GTGGAGCGGAAAGGCCGACGGCCGGCTCACCTCCCCGCTGCGCCGGCTCGTGCTCGTGTTCTTCCCCGACGACAAGCAGTCGGCCGATCAGTTCGTGCTCGATGTGGACTCCGTGGAGGTGGTCGGCGACGGCGGGCCGGTGGCCTCCTGGAGCCGGGCCGGTGCCCTGGAACTGACCAGCGGCGCGGACCGGGTCCTGATCGACGGTCGCGGCCGGCTGCTCGACTGGACGTCCGACGGCCGGGTCCAGTCGCCCGGTGTGCTGCCGCTCGCCGTGTACTACGACAACGGCACCGGCGTCTTCTCCGACGAGGCCACGGCCGACGTCACCCGGGTCGCCGCCGATGAGGCCGAGGTCGCCCTCACCGTGCCCGGGTTCTTCGCCGCCGAGGTGGCGGTACGGCTCCGTGCGGGACGGCTCGAACTGCGCCCGACCGCCGTGAAGAACCTCTGGTCCCGGCCCATCCTCCGGGTCGCCTGCCCCGAAGTGGCGTACCGGGTCATCCCCGCCGACGGCACCATGCTCGGCATCGCACCGAAGTGGGGCGGGCTCGCCTTCACCCGGTCGCTGCTCGCCGGCGGCTTCTACGCCAACTATGGCATGCCGACCGCGACCCACGACCTGATCCTTTTCGAGGAGGACGACTCCGCGCTCGGCGTGTACTCCGTACAGCCCGCGAACGTGAAGCCCTACCGCCCGACACAGTTCGGTTTCGTGGGTGCCCGCGCCCGCGACGAGGCCCTGACCGGGCTGATGCACCGGGTGGACGCCTGGATCGCCCCCGGCGAGTCCGGGGGACTCCCCGCGACCCGGCTGGCGGCCGGGGACACCGCGTTCGACCTGTTCGCCGCCTACCGGGCGGACAACAGGATGAACACCTGGCGCGGGCTGTCGGACAAGGTCGGCCCGCGGCTGCACGCCGGGCTGGCCGACTCGGTGCACCTCAAGGTGGACCTGTGGCAGCCGACCGGCGGCACCTGGGCGACGGGTCGGCCGGAGGCGGCGTTCGACTATCTGCGTGCCGTACCCGGCGGCCCGTACAGCGTCGAGCTCGCCAGCTACTACTCCGACGGGCAGCACGACCACCACTACCCGGACTTCCTCGCCTTCGACTATCTCGGCGGGCCGGCGGAGTTCCAGCGGCTCATCGACACCATCCACGACCGCGGGCACTACGCCAGCGCGTACACCAACCCGACGTGGTGGCATCCCGACAGCCGGGAGGTGGCGAAGCTCGGCGGCGTCGAGCGGATCGGGATCCGCGACGGACACGGCAAGCTGGTCACCAAGACACACACCGACAACCTCGGGTACCTCATCGGTGGCTGGCGGAAGGCGCCCCGGGCCCTGATCCTCGACCAGCTCCGCACGTTCCGCGACACGTACGGCCTGGACATGATGTTCCAGGACGAGATCGCGCGCCGGGAGTACGACTACTCGGCCGACTTCTGCGCGCCGCCGTACGCGTACTGCGAGGAGCTGGTGGAGCAGACCTCACAGTCCGCCGCGATCCTGCCGATCGGCACCGAGGGGGTGGGCGGTGACCGGCTCTTCCAGAGCCTGACATCGAGCCTCGGCTTCTACCTCAACACCATGCAGCTCGACCGGGCCAACACGTACGACGGGCCCAACCGCAACGGCGTCGTCGTGCAGCAGTGGCCGCTGGGTACCGCCGTCATGCACGACAAGATCGCGTTCTACCCGCACAACCTCGACCGCGGCGTCGACACCACCGAGAACCTGAGCTGGGCACTGGCCTTCGGCCTCAACCTGCACTACCAGGCACAGCACATGGAGAGGGACTTCAGGGCGGGGCGCGGATTCGAGATGCTCAAGGGGCTGTCGCTGGTCCAGAAGCGGGTCGCCAGCCGGTACTTCGGGCGGGCGATGACGGCGTTCCGGTACCTCACCGAGGATCTGAAGGTGTCGCGGACGGCGTACGAGGGGGGCGTGGAGATCGTCGCCAGCCACGACCTGGAGCCCCGCGCGCTGCCGCTCCCCGGCACTGCGGGCACCGTGACCGTCGCGCCGCACGGCTTCGTCGCCTCCGAGCACGGAACCCCGACGTACGCGCTGATCGACGACGCCCATCACCGGCCCGGCTACCTCGCACGCTGGAAGGACGGCCGGTTCGTTCCCGAGCTCGCCTGGTACCCGGCGGATCTGGCGGGATACCGGTCCGACACGATCCACGCCGACCTGCGGCTCACCGCCACGCCCGCCGAGCTCCCCGCCGCCGGCACCACCCGGGCGGCACTGACCCTCGCCGCCTGGGACGGCGCACCGGTCGACCTGGCCGGCGCGGACATCGCCTGGGAACTCGAAGGCCGGCCGATCGCGCACCTGGCCACCGACGCCGACGGCAGTGTGTGGCTCGCCCCGAACCCCGGCGCCGCCACCGGGTGGGTCACGGTCCGTGCGGTCGTCACCCGGGACGGGACACCGGCGTACAGCGGCGTGCAGCTGGTGAAGCTCACCGCCCAGTAACAGAACGCGGACGGGGCTCGGAGGCCTGCGGATGCGTGTGGTCGTTCAGGACACACCGCACCGAATGGACACCGGCATATTGCCGGTAGGCCTCCGGGCCCATAACTTGCGTTTATGGAGCTGGAGTTGCGCCATCTGCGAACCGTACGTGCCATCGCCGACACCGGGAGCCTGACCAAGGCGGCCGCGGCCCTCGGGCTCGCCCAGCCCGCGCTGAGCGCGCAGTTGCGAAGGATCGAGAAGGCCCTCGGCGGCCCGCTCTTCGACCGGGACCACACCGGCGCCCGGCCCACACTCCTCGGCGAGCTGGTGCTGGAACGGGCCCGGGTGGTACTGCCCGCCGTGAGTGAACTCCAGGAGGAGGCGGTGCGGTTCGCCAATGCCTGGGGGACCATGGAGCGCTTCCGGCTGGGCGGCACGCACGGCCCGCTGCTGGGCGGCCTCGTGGACCGCCTGGTCACCGCGCACCCGACCGCGCCCGTGTCGACGTACACCTCCTGGTCGGTCGCCGAGATCGCCTCCCAACTGGTCGACGGGAGACTCGACTTCGCGCTCATCGGGGCCTGCGGGGAGAGCCCGCCGCCCGTGCCCGACCGGTTGAATTGGCAGGTGATCGGCATCGACCCGGTCTTCGTGATGCTGCCGGAATCCCATCGGCTCGCCGACGAGGAGGAGCTCAGCCTGTCCGCCCTGGCGGACGAGTGCTGGGCGGATGTGCCGGGCGAGGGCTGCTTCGCCGACTGTTTCGTCGGCGCCTGTGCCCGCGCCGGGTTCAGCCCGGTCTCGGTGTACGAGACGGACACGGCGTCCGTCGTCCACCTCGTACAGGTGGGGCGGGCGGTCGGACTGTGCCGGGCGACGTTCCCGCCGACCCCTGGGCTGGTGACACGGCCGATCACCGGATCGCCGCTGAGCTGGCGCCATCTGCTGGGCTGGCATCCGCGTTCGACGGCGGCCGGCGCGGCGGCCGGCGCAGTGAGCGGGCACACGCGGGCGGCGTACGCGGAAGCGGTGCAGCGCAGCGAGAGCTACAGGCGCTGGCTCGCCGCGCATCCACGGTTCGGCGCGGCCATGTGACACGTCACCGCGTGCGTGCGGTGCAACGTGAGGTGACCATGTGACACATCACCGCGCGACCGTGTGACCTGCCGCGTGCCGCCGCGGCTACCTCACGCCATGTCCGGCGGCGATCGCCACCACCCGTGCGGCCAGCTTCAGATCGCTCTCGGTGACCACACCGCCCGCATCGTGCGTGTTCACCGACAGGGAAACGGTGTTGTATCCGAGGGTCAGATCGGAGTGGTGGTTCAGCTCGTCCTGGATCGCGGCGACATGCACGGTCAGCCCGACGGCGGCGAAGTGGGTGTGCAGCCGGTAGGTGCAGGTGATCCGGTCCCCTTCCAGCGACCAGCCGGGCAGTTCACCCAGACGGTCCTCGATCTCCTTCTGCGACAGCGGTGCGGCGGGCATACGGCGACTCCCTCATCAGCGATCGGTGCCGGTCGGCGGTGCCGGTGACGTTACGGTCTGGGTATGACAACTGTCGCGATTGACACGGGGGTAGGGCCGCTGCTGCGCAGCTGGCGGGAGCAGCGCCGGATCAGCCAACTGGAGCTGGCACTGCGTGCCGATTCCTCGGCCCGGCACATCTCCTTCATCGAGACGGGCCGTTCCCGCCCCAGCGAGGAGATGATCCTGCGGCTGGCCGAGCATCTGGACGTCCCGGTCAGAGAGCGCAACGCCCTCCTGGTGGTGGCCGGATACGCACCCCACTACGCCCAGACCGCGCTCGACGACCCGGCGCTGGACGCGCTGCGGGAGGGGATGGAGCGGTTGCTCCAGGCGTACGACCCGTATCCGGCGCTCGTCGTCGACGGTACGTACAATGTGGTGGCGGCCAATCGGGGCATGTCGATGATGATGGACGGAGTGGCCGAGCATCTGCTCGTACCGCCGCTGAACGCCATGCGGCTCACCCTGCACCCGGAGGGCCTCGCCCCGCGCATCCGCAATCTGCGGGAATGGCGGGCCGATCTGCTGGCCCAGATGGAACGTCAGATCGCCCTGGCCCGTTCGGCGGAGCTGCGTGCGGTGTACGAGGAGGTCTCGGGCTATCCCGTACCGGAGAGCGCCGAAAGCACCGCCTCGGGGCCCGTCCCGTCGATGCCCTTCGCGCTGCCACTGCTGATCGAGCACGACGGAGGGGTGCTCTCCTTCGTCTGCTCGATCGCGACGTTCAACACACCGATGGATGTGACGGTGGCCGAGCTGGCGATCGAGACGTTCCTGCCCGCCGACCAGGTCACCGCCGACTACCTGCGGTCTCTCACTTCCTGACGACCGGAGCGGCCCAGGGCGCCTGCGAGCGCGCCAGGGCGAATGCGGCAACGGTCACGCCGGCCAGGACGGCCGCGGCGAACAGCAGCGGAAGTCTCGGGTGTCCGTGCAGTACGGCCATGGCCCCGGCGACCGCGCCGAGCATCATGGCGGCGGCCGAGAGCACCCGCCGTCCGGCCCGGCTGCCGCCTCCGCCGGCGAACCGGCTGTCGGAGAGGACGCCGGTGATGGTCAGGGTCAGCACCGTCGTGGTGAGGTCGGGAACCGCCAGCGCCCGGGAGACGGCGTTCTGCACCCCGAGCCCCAGCCCGAGCAGCGCGACGAGCGCGAAGCGGACCCCGCCGGCGAACGGGTGGCCGGAGAGCAGGGTGACGATCAGCGCGGCCAGGACACAGGCGGTCTCCACGAGGAGCGCGTACAGCAGCGTCCGGCCGCGATGAGTCAGGCCGCGGTGCACGATCAGGCCGCCGAGCAGTGCCCCGACCGCGAACGCGGCGAGGGCGACGAGTGACGCGGCGAGCGAGAACCCCGGGGCTCCGGCGACGGCGAAACCGGAGAAGACCACATTGCCGGTCATGTTCGCCACGAACACCCTGCCCAGCTCCAGATAGCTGACGGCGTCGACCAGACCGGTGACGACGGTCAGGGCGAGCATCAGGGGCGGCAGCGGTCCATGGCGGTCGCTCATGTCCGGTACGACGGTGGACCATGCCTCACGCAGCACGACGGGCATGGGCACGGGCGCACTCCGATCACGGGGTCGAGTGGTCGGAATTGTGCGCCACGGACCCGCGGATCACCACGACCGACGCACAGTGCCCCTCCCGGCACGCCCTGCCGGGAGGGGCACCGGTTGCTACACGCGCGCTCCGTTGTCGAGCGGGTCCCGACGCGCCCGGCCCGCACCGGATCCGCGTCCCGGTGCCCGCTTGCGGGCGGGGGGCGGGGCCTTGCTGCTCCGTTCCAGGACGAGCGCGGCCGGTACGGCGGTCATCACCGAGGAGTACGTGCCGACGCAGATGCCGATCAGCAGGGCGAGCGCGAAGTCCGCGAGGGAGTCACCGCCCAGCACGGCGAGTGCGGTGAGAATGAAGAGGGCGCCCATTCCGGTGTTGAGCGTCCTCGGGACGGTCTGGAGGACGGCCCGGTTGGCGACCGTGGCGACGGGCACGCGGCGGGCCTTCGCCCACAGCTCCCGCACCCGGTCGAAGACGACCACCGAGTCGTTGACGGAGTATCCGATGACCGTGAGGAGCGCGGCCAGGAAGATGCCGTCGACCGGGCGTCCCAGCCAGGCGAACGCGCCGACCAGGATGATCACGTCGTGGACCAGTGCCGCGACCGAGCCGACCGCGAAGGTCCAGCGGAATCTGATCGCCAGATACGCCAGTTGGACGAGGACGGCGATGCCGAGCGCGATCAGGGCGTTGCGCCGGAGTTCGTCGCCGAGGCTGGGGCCGATGAGTTCGTCGCGGACCTTGGTCGTCTCGCCGCCCTCCTTGGCGAGGGCGGCGCGCATGGCGTGTTCGCCGTCGTTGTCGAGCTTTCCGGTCCGTACGGAGAGGTCGCCGGCGCCCGCCGTGGTGACCTCGGCGTCTCCGAAGCCCGCGTCGGCCAGGGCGGTGCGGGCCCGCTCCACGTCGACGGGCCGGCTGGTCGAGTACTCGACGAGCCGGCCGCCGGTGAATTCGACTCCCAGGTTGACGCCGCGTACGACGATGCCGAGGACGGCGACGGCGACCAGGGCCGAGGAGATCAGCAGCCAGCGGCGCGGGGACCGCATCAGCTGGGGGTCGCGGCGGGTCAGCCAGGTACGCACCCGGCCGGGACCGGAGACGCCGTTGACGCCCGGGTAGTCGCTGACGAACCGGGAGCCCGCGGCGATCTCGGTGAGTGCGCGGGCGATGACCAGCGCGGAGAACATGGAGGCGATCACACCGATGGCGAGTGTGACCCCGAAGCCCTTCACCGGTCCCGAGCCGAGGAAGAAGAGCAGTCCGGCCGCGATCAGCGTCGTCGCGTTGGAGTCGGCGACGGCGCTCCAGGCACCACGGAATCCGGCGGTCAGCGAGGAGCGCAGCGACCGGCCCGGATGTTGTGTGTGTTCCTCCCTGGCCCGCTCGAAGACCAGCACGTTGGCGTCGACCGCCATCCCGATGGCCAGGACGAATCCGGCGAGGCCCGGAAGGGTGAGGGTGACGCCGAGGGCCACCAGGGCCGCGTAGGAGATCAGTCCGTAGGCGGCGAGCGCGACGGCGGCCAGTGCGCCGAAGAGCCGGTACACGAAGGTGATGAAGAGCGCGGTGGCCGCGGCGCCGATGAGGGCGGCCCGGGCGCTGGCGTCGATGGCGGCGGCGCCGAGCGTCGGGCCGACGGTCCGCTGTTCGACGATCTCGACGGGGAGCGGCAGGGCGCCGCCCTTGATCAGCAGGGCCAGTTCGCGGGCCTCGTCCGCGCTGAACGATCCGGTGATCTGGGTGGAGCCGGAGGGCAGGCCGACGTTGCAGCCGACCGACGGGGAGACCTGCGGGGAGGAGATGATCTGCTGGTCGAGGACGATGGCGACGCGGCGCCGGTCGTCCTGGACCGGATGGCAGGCGGCTTCGCCGGTCAGCCGGGTCCAGTCCCGGCCCGCGTCCTTGTGGAAGTCGAGTGAGACGGTCCAGCCGGCGCCCTGCTGGGCGTCGAACGCGGCGGTGGCGTCCTTGACGCCCGCGCCGGAGAGCCTGGCCGGGCCGAGGTCGAGGTCGCGGCCCTGCTCATCGGGGAGCGTCGGGCCGTCGCCGGACTTCTCACCGCTCTGCTTGCCGGATCCGCCGGGTTTCTCCTCGGTCGGGGTGCCGGATCCGCCGGGTTTCTCCTCGGTCTGTGTGCCGGATCCGCCGGGTTTCTCCTCGGTCTGTGTGCCCTGTCCCTGGACGGCGTGGAAGCTGAGCTGGGCGGTCCTGCCGATGACCTCGGCGGCCTTGCGCGGGTCCTGGACGTCGGGGAGTTCGACGATGATCCGGTCCTCGCCGGAGCGGGTCAGCGTGGGTTCGGCGACGCCGAGGGAGTCGATGCGCTGGCGGAGCACCTCCAGGGTGCGGTCGGTGCTGTCCCGGTCCGCCTTCGCGGTGTCCGAGTCCTTGGCCTGGAGCACCATTCTGGTGCCGCCCTGAAGGTCGAGGCCGAGTCTGGGTGACATGGTCAGCGTGATGAGCACGGAGACGAGCAGCACGGCCGCAGCCAGAACCGCTCGCACCGTGGTGGCGCGAGTCATGGGTTTCCTCCGAGGGGGCGCCGGGCGCCCTCACCTCGGCGAGGACGGGACGGCGGTTCTGTGGGACGGGACCGGTGACTGGACCGGTGACCGGTGAACGGCCGTCCACGGAGGCCCGCGTACGCCGGGGAGCGCGTCGCGGGAGCGGTTGGTGGCACGAGGGGGTGCGGCGGGGGCGGGCCGGTGGGCTCGGTGCGGTGCGGGGATGCCGGGCGCGCCGGGCAGCAGGAGGTCGGGGCCGGGCGGCG
>NZ_JBEXPH010000281.1:0-8316 GCF_040611955.1 Streptomyces sp. NPDC006510
ATCCGCATACCTCACACACCACGGAATACAGCCATTACGGCGAACGCGTCAGGGACTTCGAGAAGGTTCACCCCAACGGGCCGAAGTCAGTAACGTCTTGGCGTGATCACAGAGAGCACATCCGTGATGGTCGACATTCGAAAGTACAACGGCACCCTGAGTGCTCGGTGGACTGCCACCCGGCTCGGTGAAGACGAGCACGGAGTGTGGTTGGGCACGGCGCAGGGTATCCCCATCAGTTCGACCACGGGCGGCTGGACAAGCCGGTTCGCGTACGTGATGTTGGTCCCGCGGGGTGAGTGGTGGACGGCCACGTTCTGTGCGGACCCGGGCCCCGAGATGTACTGCGACGTGTGCACGGTTCCCGAGTGGAATGCGGAAGGGACCGCCCTGCGCATAGTGGACCTCGATCTCGATGTCGTGCGGCCTCGTGGCGGCGCAGCCCATATCGAGGACGAGGACGAGTTCGACGAACACCGGGTGCGCTACGGCTACGCTGACAGCGTCATTCGCGAGGCCAGACGGACCTGTGAGTGGTTGATGGAGGCGGGTCGTCACGATGGTGACGGCATTGAACCCTTCGCATCGGTGTACCGCTACTGGCTCGACCTCATCGGATAGACCAGGACGCGGTCTCGCCCCGTGCGTGAGGTAGCGACGTCCTCTTGGCCACGGCTTCCGCCGCGGAACTTCCGAGCAGCACCGCTCTCCCTGACTGAGATCGACGAACAAGTTCGGAGGGCTGCAGCGCCCGCGCGAACGGAAGCGAACCGGTTGGCTCTCACCGGCCGTGTGATGGAATAGCGCATCCTGAGCAAAAGGTGGGGGAAGCAGTGGCGGAGCGTAAGAGATCTCTTGTACTGGCAAGCGCGCTCTTGCTGGCGGCAACTGTGGTCACCGGCTGTGCCGCCGAACCCGTCGCAGACACGAAGGCCGAGGCCTCGAAGAACCCCGCGATTCGCACGGACACCGCGCCGCTGGCCAGGCGCCTGCCGACGCTCGGTCGGATCGTCTCGGCGCACTGGCAGCAGGAGGCTCCCGGTGCGGACAGTCGAGTGCCCGGCCCTACCGACTACTTCGTCAGCGCCCTCATGGAGCTCGCCCCCGGATCGGTGGCCGCCTTGACGGCGTCCACGAAGCTGCAGCCGGCTGTCCTCGGGGCCGAGTCCGAGAACACTGCCATTCCCGCCGAACTCGCCGAGTTCGCACCGGCGGGGGCGCAGTGGGTCCACAGCAACACGCTCGACGAGAGCTTGGTGCGTGCCGACTCCGCAAAGCTCTACTTCGACCTGGCCTCGGACACCGTCTACCTCTCCGCCGTCAACGTGCGCCTGCCGAATGCCGCCACGGTCCACGTCGGCCCGGACGGCAACCCGGTGACCATCACGCCCACACCGCCATCACCCAAGCCGCCAACATCCACGCCATGAGCGGCCTCGCGAGTCGGGCCATGGCTCACTGATCGTCTCGCTTGATCATTGGTTTGGTGTGGGTGCCGGCAGGGATCCGGTCGACGAGGAATGGGCCGGGAGCCCGTATGCGTACGAAGGCTCGGCGACCGCGCGCGAGCAGGTGATCGCCAGCGCCCGGGCGGCTTCCGGTATGTGTCCGGGTCCGGGATCAGCCCGGGTCGGATGTTCGGGTCGAGCGCGATGAACATCCCCCTTCCCGCTTCCCTCCGCATGAGCTCCTCGTAAGCGCTCGCTCCCGGTTCGAGTACCAGCGAACACGTGCCGAAGGACACGCGCGTGTCGTGGCGGGCAGTCGGTGCGGGGCCTCGAAGATCCGGTCCGCGGTGCCTTCGACGTAGAAGCTGTACGTGGCCGAGCCGTCCGCGCCGATGGAGGCCGCTGTACATCCGGTTGCCTTCCGCAGCCGTGGAGAACAGCGAGGAGAAGTACGAGGGGAACATCGCGTCGTACGTGTTGTAGGTCGCTGTCACCGTGACGACGAACAGCAGCAGCCCCAGAACGCCGGGTAGGTGAGCAGCGACTTCACGTCCGCCACCGTGACCGAGGAGGCGGCGTGGTCGACGGCGGCCGCCCGGCGCCGGTCGGTTACCCGGATCGTAACCAGCAGGCACACGGAGATTGCGGCGGACCCGGAAGCGGCCCAGAGGCCCAGGGGCCCGCAGACGTAGATGTACAAGGGAAGCAGCACCAGGCCACCGGCCCAGTACAGGAGGTTCTTGCGCAGGCCCAGCTTGTCCTGGATGAAGCCGTAGACCGGCATGGTCACCGGACAGCCGACGGCATTGGCACTGATGACGAAGGCCCGCCCGTTCTCTGCTGATCCCCTGATCCGCCCGCAGGATCGGCCGGCAGGTCAGCCCGGCGGCCTGGGCCCGCCTGCCGCTTCTGCCAGAATCGCCATATGGCTGAAGACAACACGGATCACGGCTACCTGCTGGACAACCAGCAATCGGAGGCAGGGATCCGCTTCGGCGCCCTCAGCGAGTTGTTCGATCCGGTGACGTTCCGTCATGTCGACCGGCTGGGGATCGCCGCCGGCATGCGGTGCTGGGAGGTCGGTGCCGGTGCTCCGTCCGTACCCCTCGGGCTGGCCGAGCGGGTCGGCCCGGCGGGAGCGGTGATTGCCACCGACATCGACGTGTCGTGGACCCGAGAAATCAACGGTGGCGTGATCGAGATACTGCGGCACGACGTGGCAGCCGACCCGCCGCCGCCCGGCGGCTTCGACCTCGTTCACGCCCGACTGGTCCTGGTACACGTCACTGATCGCGCCGAGGCACTGCGGCGGATGGTCCAAGCGCTGCGGCCCGGCGGCTGGCTGCTCCTGGAGGATGCCGACCCGGGATTGCAACCGCTGTTGTGTCCGGACGAGTCCGGTCCCGAACAGCGGCTTGCGAACCGGCTGCGATCCGGCTTCCGCGCCTTGATGGCGGCGCGCGGCGCGGACCTCGCGTACGGGCGAACGCTCCCCCGGCTGCTGCGTGAGGCCGGTCTCGAGGACGTTCAGGCCGACGCGTACTTCCCGATCACCTCGCCGGCTTGTGCCGTCCTTGAGGCCGCGACCGTGCAGCAGATCCGCCGGCGTCTGGTGGTGGAAGGACTTGCCACCGACGAGGAGATCGACCGCCACCTGGCGAATGTCGCCACCGGCCGCCTCGACCTTGCCACCGCCCCTATGATCTCCGCGTGGGGACGCCGCCCGTAGCCCTCCCCGATCGTCTCTCGCGTGCATCCGTCGTCCAACCGAAGCGCTTCCTGTCTTGTCGGCGGGTTCGTTCCGGTCCTTCGTACGATCGAGGCGCTCCGTTGATCCCTACGTGACTGAACTGCCGGGACAGTCAAGGAAGTTGTCGCTGTCGCAGCAGAAGCCGCCACGGAATCCGCCGCGGAAGCGGTGCGGATGGGGTGCGGAACCGCTGCGAAAGCGGTGCGCGTCTTGTGGGAGGAGGCGTGGCCGACGGCGATCCGGGGGAAGGCGAAGACCGAGGGCGGCGGCAAAGTACTCCTCGCCGACCAGATCGGCATGCGCACCGACCAGGTCACCGGCCGCGCCTGGGGCGAAAGGGACGCACCCCGGTCGGATGCGGCAGCTTCGGCGGACCGCACATCCTCTGCGTCCTCGAATGCAAACCTCCAGGTTTCGGATCAATATCGGCCGTAACCACAGTGCGTGTGTGTCGGAGCTCTCGGCGTCCCGTGTCACCACACCTTGAGTCATTGCCAGGCAGACGTGTCTGCCCCGGGAGTTCATGTTCTCTTTCTCTTTTCTTCCGGCAGCCGAGGTCTCATCCGCGCTCGCGGAGGTACGCGTCCAACTCGGCGGCCCCGGACAGCATCGCGCGGCCACGGGCGGACAGCCGTGCGTGCCAGTCGTTCAGGGCGGCCTCCAGCGGCTCCAGCCCGCCAGCCGCCCGTACCTGGGTGATCAGCGGGGCGATCTGCTCCAGCAGGTAGCCGCCCCGCCTGAGCTGGTGGGCCAGCCGGGCGTCCCGTACGTCGGCCTCGTCGTAGACGCGGTACCCGGTCAGTGGGTCACGGCGCGGGCATACCAGCCCGGCGCGCTCCCATTTGCGCAGTGTCGCGGGCCGGATACCGAGCTTCGCTGCCAGCGGCCCGATGAACGTGCCGCCGTGCCCGGACGCCGCGTCGGGCTCGGACGCCGGGATGGGTTCCGATGCCGGCGTGGGCTCCAGGTCACGGAGGGCGCTCGCCACGGCCTGGAGTGTCTGCCGGTCGGCGAGCAATTGAGCGTGGCTCTCGTCGACGAGGCGGAACGCCACATCGACCGTGCCCTCGTTCACCGCCCGCATGATCGACGTCGCCGTCCGGTGGCCGTGGCCGGGCACCAGGGCGAGGAACGCACGCAGGGCCTCCGCGTGCAGCGGTGTGTAGGTGCGGTAGCCGTGGGGTGTGCGGTCGGCGGCCGGAAGGATGCCGGCCTCCTCGTAGTTCCTGATCGCCTGCGTGGACAGACCGTGCCCGCGCGCCAGATCAACCGGCCTGAGTCGCTCACCGTTTTGAAGCTTTCGTCCCATGAGACCGACGATATCGCGGCAAAGTTTCAACCGAAGGTTCAACGATACGGTTGAAGGCATGACCACTGACATCAAGGACACCGTCCATGCCGTCGAGGCTGCCGCCGTCATGAGGCTGCTGCCGACCCGGCCTCGGCTGCTCGCCCTGGGCGAGCCCACCCACGGCGAGGACACTCTGCTCGACCTGCGCAACGAGCTCTTCCGGCAGCTCGTCGAGCAGGAGGGCTACCGGACGATCGCGATCGAGAGCGACTGCATGATGGGCCTGGTCGTGGACGAATACGTCACCTCGGGCACGGGCACCCTCGACGAGGTCATGGAGCGCGGAATCAGCCACGGATGGGGCGCGTCCGCGGCCAACCGCGAGCTCGTGCGCTGGATGCGCGAGTACAACGACGGCCGACCCGCGTCCGAGCGGCTCCACTTCGCCGGCTTCGACGGCCCGCTGGAGATCACCCACGCCGCGAGCCCCCGGCAGGCCCTCACCGCACTCCACGACTGCCTCGTGGCCCAGGTGGACGCGGATCTACTCCCCTGCACCGCGGAAACGCTCGACCGCCTGCTCGGCACCGACGACCCGTGGACCAATCCCGCCGTGATGAGGGACCCGGCCCAGTCCGTGGGGCGGTCGGCCGAGGCAACGGAGCTGCGGCTGCTCGCCGACGATCTGGTGGCACTGCTCGACCAGCAGACGCCGCACCTGATCGCGGCGACCTCGCGGAACGACTGGGACCGGGCGCGCCTGTACGGGCGCACTGCCACCGGCCTGCTGCGCTACCACCACTGGATGGCCGACACCTCACCGGCCCGCATGACCGGGCTGGTGGGCGTCCGGGACCAGATGATGGCCCACAACCTCCTCGCCGTCGCCGAACGGGGCCCGGCACTCGTCCACGCCCAGAACGCCCATCTCCAACGGGCCAAGAGCTCGATGCGGATGGGCGGGATGCCGCTGGAGTGGTGGAGCGCCGGTGCGCTGGTGAGCGCCCGGCTCGGCAAGGAGTACGCCTTCGTGGCCACGGCCCTCGGCACGATCCGGCACCAGGGAGTGGACACGCCGCCGCCGGACACCGTCGAAGGACTCCTGTACGCGCTCCCGGAGGACCGCTACGTCGTCGACGCCCCCCGGCTGGCCACCGCCCTCGGCGACACACGGCCCGCGCCCCGCGTATCCCCCTGGTTCGGCTACGCCCCGCTCGACCCGGCCCACCTGGTGGACACCGACGGCATCGTGTTCGTCAAGGACGTCCCGCAGAGCTAAGGGCTGTCCCGTAGTCCCTGGCGGGCGTGCGACGACAGCTACTTCCCCAAGCTCTCGGCTGCGCTTGAGCAGGGGAGGCCCCACTCCTCGCCGCGTTGTCGGAACGCCCGAATACATCCAGTATTCGGGCGCCCCTCCGCCTTGCGATGCACCGCATCCGACGCCGCACGCTGATCCACCAGGGACTACGGGACAGCCCTTAGCGTCTTTCGCCTGGATCAGGCCGGATCAGGGTGCGGGGTCTGGTGCAGTCGATCGCAAGGCGGAGGAGCCCGCGACCGTCTCGCGCCTGGTGCAGCCCTCGTACAGCTCGCGCTGCCCGAGGGCTGCACCGGGCCATTCAACGCACAACGGCACACGCTGGATCCGGCCCTGATCGATTCGGCCCTGGTCAACGCGTCATCGCACGGTCTCCGGACGAACTGACGGTTGTCGATGGGATCGTGAAGAATGCCAGTGCTGCGAGGGCCGCCACACTCGCTGCAAGTGCCAACGTGCCCGGCAGGGACCAGTTCGCGACCGGTCCGGCAACCGAAGCTCCGAGAGCGAATCCGGTGATCTTCAGGCTGGCACCGGTGGTGAAGATCTGGCCCCGCAGGTGTTCTGGGGCCTCCCGGTGGCGGACTGCGAACAGTGCGGCCAGTTGGGGGCCTTCACCGGTGCCGATCAGCAGTACGGCCACAATCAGCACGGCCGGCTGATCCGACATCGCCAAGACCAACGCGGCAGCCTGGACGAGGGCACTGACCCAGATGATCGTGTCTGGGGCGACCGAGCGCGGAAACCGCGCGAGCACGGCATTGGCCATCAGGGCGGAAACCGCCGCGCAGGACAGCAGCATCGCGCCACGACCGGCCCCGCCCAGGACACGCTCGCCGAGGAGCGCGATGCAGGCCGTCAGCATGCCTTGAGCGGCACAGGAGACGACCGAGGTGAGGGTCGCTCGGGCCAGAGGCGGTCTCCTGACGATGACCCGTATTCCGGCAGCAAGGTCGCTGATGACCGAAGTCGTCCGAAGACCCTGCCCCCGACCAGGACGGGCGGGCAGCAGCCACGCTGCGGGCAGCGCCAAGCCGATGAGACCCGCGGAGACCACCACAGCCGTCGGGGCCCCCAGCACCTCCGCCGTACCGCCTGCGAGACCCGGACCGGCCAGACTCGCCGCACTGAACGTCATGGCATCGAGCGCGTTCGCCCGGGGCAGGCCGCCAACCGGCACCACGCGAGGCAGTTGGGCCGTCCATCCGCCCGACAGGGCAGGCCCCAGCAGCCCCGTCAGAACTGCGATCAGGATGGTGACAGCGAACGGCAGGCGGCCGAGCCCCACGAGGATCATCCCCAGGCCGGCCGCGTACAGGACGAGGGATCCGGCCAGCAGACGGCCCGGCCGTCCCGCTCTGTCGAGGAGCGCCCCGAGCACCGGCCCTCCTACCGCGGCGGAGATCGTGACGCCCGCGAGCAGTGACGACGCGTCGGTGGTCGATCCGGCCAGCGTGAATCCTGTCAGCATCAATGCCGGTCCTGACATTTCGTCCCCGGCCCGAGCTGCCACTGCTCCGGCGAGATAGCAGTGGAGTGGGTAACGCTCTTTCATAGGCAGGACGTTACGTAAGTAACTCAAAACTTCGCAATATGCGTTACATTGCGCAGGTGTCCCACAACATCGACGACTGGTCCACCCGGCACTCCGTACTGACCATGGCCCGCCGGACCGCCGCCCTGATCAACGCACTCGATGGCGACTGCCCCGACCCGGCCGAAGTCGCCGATGTGCTCCGTGCATACGGTGAGACAGACCCCGTCGAACTCACCACTCGCGATGTCGCCGGGATGCGCGCGGCTTCTACCCTGCTGCGGGAGGTCTTCGCCGCCGAAACCACCGACGGTGCCTCCGGCTGCCTCAATCGCCTCCTGCAGAAGCACACCGGACCGCTCCGCCTGACTTCGCACGGGGGCAGCACCCCCTGGCACCCCCATCTCGACCACGACGACAACGCCCCCTGGGGGGAGTGGCTCCTCGCCTCGTCCTGCATGGCCCTGACTGTTCTCGTCTGGGACCGTCAGCGTCCGCCCGGCAGGATCTGCGCATCATCCAGCTGCCGGAACGTCTTCATCACACAAGGCAGCGGCCCGGAACGCCGCTACTGCTCCCGCCGGTGCGCAACCCGCGAACGGGTCGCAGCCCACCGGCGCTCCCACTCCGCCGCGCAGCCGAGCGAAACCGAGTAGATCGCCCGGAGCCAATGCAACACTCGCTCGGCCGTCGCCCATGCCGAACGCATCCCGGGCTCCGTTCAGCATCTCGCCCGAGCCCTCATATCGCTCGGGGGCGTTCATGTGGCAGCGGCAGCCAAATATCGCCCGCGAGCGGCCGGTTACTGACTTCGGCCCGTTGGGGTGAACCTTCTCGAAGTCCCTGACGCGTTCGCCGTAATGGCTGTATTCCGTGGTGCGTGAGGTATGCGGATGGGGGCGGGCTGACCGCTGCGGGTCGGCTGCGCCGTGAGTCGGTGCGGATGCAGGCGGCCGAGTTGTTCGAGCAGGGAAT
>NZ_JBEXPH010000282.1:0-8308 GCF_040611955.1 Streptomyces sp. NPDC006510
GCGGCGTCCTCGGGCCCGAGCCCCGCCGAGCGCGCGGTGAGGCCGAGGACGACGGGCTGGTGGGCGCCGCGCGGCCGGGCCGAGGCGAGCGCGGCGAGTTCGGGGCCGGGCCAGGTGGCGCGGGCCGCCCGCATCAGCTGCCGGCCGAGCCTGCGGGAGACGGCCCGAAGCGCGGGTGACGGAGTACGGGCGTCGGCCGCCTCGTCGAGGGCGAGCGGGTCGTGGCCGTGGGCGGCCGCCGCGGCGAGTGCGGCGGTGGTGAGGCCGATGGTGTGCAGGCGGCCCCGGCAGAACTCGGCGAGGTCCTCGGCGTTGCGGATCCGTCCTGTTTTCACGGCCGCTTCGGCCCCGCCGGAGTGGGCGTGGCCACCGGCGGGAAACCGGCCGTCGGCGAGGACGAGCAGGGCCGCGCGGCTCATCGCACGCCCCGCGTCGGGCGTCTCGTGTTCCGCATCAGAAGAGGAAGTAGCGCTGGGCCATGGGCAGTTCGGTGGCCGGTGCCGGTTCGACCGGTTCGCCGTCGATCGTCACCGCGAAGCTGTCGGGATCGACGTGGACCCGCGGGGTTGCGTCGTTCTCCCGCATGTCCGCCTTGGTGACGCCGCGCGTGCTGCTGATCGGCACGAACCGCTTCCCGAGGCCGAGGCGTTCCGGCAGCCCGTCCCGGACGGCCGCGTCGGCCACGAAGTTTAGGGAGTTGGCCGCGGGGGCACGGCCCACCGCGCCGAACATCGGGCGGGGCAGCACCGGTTGCGGAGTCGGGATGGAGGCGTTGGCGTCGCCCATCTGCGCGTACGCGATCTGGCCGCCCTTGAGCACGGTCTGCGGCTTGACGCCGAAGAACGCCGGTTCCCACAGCACCAGGTCGGCGAGCTTGCCCGTCTCCACCGAACCGATCTCCCGGTCGAGCCCCTGGGCGACCGCCGGGTTGATGGTGTATTTGGCGACATAGCGACGCACTCGCCGGTTGTCGGCCCGTCCGTCGCCGGGCAGGGATCCGCGGCGCTTCTTCATCACATGGGCGGTCTGCCAGGTGCGCAGGACTACCTCGCCGATGCGGCCCATGGCCTGGGAGTCGGACGAGATGATCGAGATGGCTCCGAGGTCGTGAAGGATGTCCTCGGCGGCGATGGTGGACGGCCGGATCCGGGATTCGGCGAAGGCCAGGTCCTCCGGCACGGCCGGGTTGAGGTGATGACAGACCATCAGCATGTCGAGGTGTTCCTCGATGGTGTTGGCCGTGTGCGGCCGGGTCGGGTTGGTGGAGCTGGGCAGGACGTACGGTTCCGAAACGACGCCGATGATGTCCGGGGCGTGCCCGCCGCCGGCGCCTTCGGTGTGGTACGCGTGGATGGAGCGCCCGGCGATGGCGGCAAGTGTGTCGGCGACGAATCCGGCCTCGTTGAGTGTGTCGGTGTGGATGGCGAGCTGGGCACCCGTCTCCTCGCAGACGCCCAGGCAGGCGTCGATCACGGCGGGGGTGGCGCCCCAGTCCTCGTGAATCTTGAATCCCAGTGCTCCGGCACGTAGTTGGGAGTGCATTGCCTCGCTCGACATGGTGTTGCCCTTGCCGAGCAGACCGATGTTGACGGGGTACGTGTCCAGTGCCCCGAACATCCGGGCAAGGTGCCACGGCCCGGGGGTGATGGTGGTGGCTTTGGTGCCTTCGGCCGGTCCGGTGCCGCCGCCGATCAGGGTGGTGATCCCGGCGGAGAGTGCCTGGTCGATCAGGGTCGGCGAGATGAAGTGGACATGGGCGTCGATGGCCCCTGCGGTGATGAACTTGCCGTTGCCCGCGATGATTTCGGTCTCGGGGCCGATGACCAGGTCGGGATGGACGCCGTTCATGGTGTCCGGGTTTCCGGCCTTGCCGATCCCGGTGATCCGGCCGTCGCGGATGCCGATGTCCGCCTTGACGACGCCCCAGTGGTCGATGATCACGGCGCCGGTGATGACGGTGTCGGGCGCACCGTCGGTCCGGCTGACGCACGCCTGGCCCATCGACTCGCGGATCACCTTGCCCCCGCCGAAGACGGCCTCGTCGCCCGCGAGTCCGGGGCCGCCCGAGCGGTCCTCCTCGATCTCGACGAGCAGATTCGTGTCGGCGAGCCGGATGCGGTCGCCGGTCGTCGGGCCGAACAGATCGGCGTAGACCGCGCGGTCGAGTTCAGCCATCGAGGGCACCTCCGGTCTCGCCGCGCAGACCGGGGACGATGCGCCGTCCGGCGAGGGGCACGAGTTCGATGTCGACGGGCACGCCGGGCTCGAAGCGCACGGCGGTCCCGGCGGCGACGTTCAGCCGCAGGCCGCGAGCGGCCGAACGGTCGAAGTCCAGGCCGGGGTTGGCCTCGGCGAAGTGGTAGTGCGAACCGACCTGGACGGGCCGGTCGGCGGCGTTGAGCACGGTGAGGCGGGTAACGGGGCGGCCCTCGTTGAACGGCACGGATCCGTCCGCGTACAGGATCTCTCCGGGAATCATCGGTGGCACCTTCCGTCAGACGATCGGCTCGTGGACGGTGACGAGCTTGGTGCCGTCCGGGAAGGTGGCCTCGACCTGGACGTTGTGGATCATCTCGGGCACTCCGTCCATGACGTCGTCGCGGCCGAGCACCGTGCGGCCCGACGCCATCAGCTCGGAGACCGTACGGCCGTCGCGGGCACCCTCCAGCAGATGGACGGTGATCAGCGCGACCGCCTCGGGGTGGTTGAGCCGCAGTCCGCGCGCCCGGCGCTGCCGAGCCACGTCGGCGGCGACATGGATGAGCAGGCGCTCCTGCTCGTGCGGGGTCAGTCGCATGGATCCACCTCACAGTCCTGTGCCCAGTACCGTCCCTGGGCGCGGCGAGGCATCAGCCGTGTTCAACAGGGCCGTTGGACGGCGAACCGCTGACTCGCGCGAGGTAGTGCACGTTAGAACCGGAGTTTTTCCGGCGCGTTAATTACGGCGCGACAATTCCGGCACAGCGATTCCGGCGCGTAAATTCCCGCGCGTCAGCCGCTCTTCGACAGGTCCATGGCCATCAGTCCGCGCAGACCGTTCTCCAGCACCCCGGGTCGGCGTCGCCGAGGAGCGCCACCTGGGCGAAGAAGCCCTGCGCGGCCGCCATCATCGTCCGCGCCACATGGTCAGCGGGTACGTCGGCCCGCATGACCCCCGCCCCGCGGTATCCCTCGACCACGTCCGTCCAGACGCCGCGCATGGCCCGGTACCCGTCGTCGAAGGTGGCGGCCAGGCTTTCGTTGCACAGGGTCTCGGACCACACCTGCACGATCAGCGAGGCGGACTGCCGCCCGACCGGACCGCACACCTCACCCGAGAACGGCCCGCGCAGCACCCGGCCCGGCAGCACGTCCGGCGTCGGCGGCGGAGTGGCCTCGGCGGCTTCCCGGAAGGCCCGTCGAATGCTGGTGAACGCCTCGTCGGCGATGGCCGTGATCAGGCCCTCCTTGCCGCTGAAATAGCGGTGGACCGCCCCGGCCAACAGTCCGGCCTCCTTCAGCACACCCTGCATCGACGTGCCGTGGAAGCCGTCACGCGCGAAGCGGCACGCCGCGCCGTCGATGATCTGCCGGCGGCGGGCGTCCAGGTGCGGTCCGTATACGGCGCCTGCGTGGCCACCCCGCGGGGCCCCTGCTCCTGACCGCGTCCGGGCAAGCCCGGTGGTCGCCCAGCTGCTGCGCGAGGTGGTCACGGCACAGGCCCCGAGGGCAATCGGACACCGGTCACGGACGTGGTGGCGGCGCCCGGCGCGGATCCGCGCGGCAGCGCGCTCGGGGCGAGCTTCCTTCCGCTGGTGACCGCCGACGTCCTTTCGGGCTCGGCGGTCACGCTGCAGCGGCTGCGCGGCGGCCGGGCCGCACTGACACTGACCGGCGTGGCCGTGACGACCGGGATCGGCGCGGCGGCGCTCACCGACAACTGGCTCGGCGTGATCACCGGCGACCGGTGGGCGGAGGCCGGGACGCCGGGACTCACCGTGCTGGCCATCGGCGGGACGGTCGCGGGGCTCGCCGCGCTCATCGGCCCGCCCGGCATCGGCGTCGCCGCCCTGGTGATGCTGCTGCTCGGCAACCCCTTCTCGGGCGTCACCAGCGCACCCGAACTGCTGCCCGCGCCGGTCGGGGCGATCGGACAGCTGATGCCGCCGGGTGCGGGCGGCTCACTGCTGCGGTCGGTCGCGTTCTTCGACGGCAGCGGTGCGGGCGGCCCGTTGGTCACCCTCACGCTGTGGGCGGCGCTCGGACCGGGTGCGGTACCCATCGGCGGCCGACGCCGCGCACAGCCTCCGGCCGCGCCACCCGCACATACCCCGCAGCCGGCCCTGGCGGGCTGACCCCCAGCACGGACACGCCGTGCACCCCCGTCGGACCGGACGGGGGTACACGGCTTTCCCGCGTCGCGGGCGTCCGGGCGGCGCTCAGCTGCCGGGGTCGTGGTGTCCCCGATGCTCCGCCGCGATACCGAAGCGCCGACGTTCGCCGGGAGCGGACACCGAGGAGCCGAGCGAGGAGACCGAGCTGATCACCTGCTCCTCTGCGGCCGCCCCGTCCTTCTCGAGTCGCTCCAGGTCAGCGGCCGAGACGAGCGCCACCAGCGGCTTGCCGTGCCGGGTCACGACCACGCGCTCACCGCCGTAGACGACACGGTTGATCAATTCGGCGAGCTCAGCTCGGGCTTGCGTCACCGGAATCTCGTAGGCCATGCTCCCCATCATAACCTTCTGTACGTCCTGTACATTTTTTACAGAAGCTTGCGCAGGCCCCCGTACAGACCCCGGAGGAGAGGCATCGTCATGCTGTTCCGTCCCACCGCCCGTCACGTACTGCCCGAGTTCACCGAGCGCACGGCCAACGGAACCCGCACCCTCGACCCGTACTCCAAGCTGCTCTCCGAGCGGATCGTCTTCCTCGGTACGCCGGTCGACGACACCGCGGCCACCGACCTGATCGCGCAGTTCATGTACCTGGAACACGACGCCCCGGACCGGCCCGTATCGCTCTACATCAACTCCCCCGGCGGCACGTTCGGGGCCATGTCCGCGATCTACGACACCATGCAGTTCCTCACCTGCGAGGTGGAGACCTACTGCCTCGGCCAGGCCGGTTCCTGCGCCTCCGCGCTGCTCGCCGCGGGCGCCCCCGGCCGACGGCACGCACTGCCCGGCGCACGGGTCGTCGTGCGGCAGCCCGAACTCGCCGAGTCGATGCAGGGCCAACCGTCCGATCTGGAGATCGAGGCACGGGAACTGGAACGGGTCCGCGCCATGCTCACCGCCCTGTTGGCCCGTCACACCGGCCGCACCGCCGAGCAGATCACCGCCGACACCGAACGCGACCTGATTCTCGACGCGGCGGGCGCCCAGGCGTACGGACTGGTGGACCACGTCCTGGAGAACCGGACTTCCTCATTCCGCCCGCACGGCGCGAGGTGAACACCTGATGCGGCCACCGGAGTTCCCACCGCTCCCCGCACTGACGCGCGCCGAGGGAGAGTTCATCGACCACTACCTCGAAGTCCTCGACCAGGTCGGCCGGATCAACCCTGCCCGCGGCAGCGACACCTATGGCGCGCTGCGCGCCGCACAGGCACTTGTCTCGCGGGCAGGGGCGCTGCGGGACGCCCTCGCGCTGATGCACGAGCGCGGCGAGGCGCGGATCCACGCCGCCACGCTCACCCGTGCGCTGCGCGTACTGGACGGGGAGCGCCGGGCCGGACGCGTCACCGTACCCCCCGATCCGGCAAGTTGACCGGCTTCGCCGGTCCGCGCGCAGGGCGGGGTCCGGCCAACTCCCTTTGTCACGACGTCCGGCGACCCTCACCCAACTCCCGTACCCGACACGCCCGACGGGTCCGGCGAAATTCCTCGCTCGTTCGGCGTAGGAAGCCCCCCTCACGAGGGACAGCTCAACTTGCGTTTTCTGCGTGAACAGTGGCAGGAATCCGCACTTCTGCCCCTGGTACGACACCGGTCCGAATCACCGGCAGAGCGTCAAAAATCATCATGTCCACCCGAACGGATCAGTCGTGAGGAGCCTCACATATCCCTGTTTCAGCTCGGAAATCCGGCAGTCGGTGAGTCAAGATCCCTGGGACGACAAGCCCCCGCCACCGCGGCGGGGCGGTCCGGGCGGACGCCGAGTCCTGCCGCTGTCCGGATGCCTGGTCGACAGAAGTGGATCGGCAGGAGTGGAGGACCCGAGCACAACGGGTCGACCTGAACACCGGTCGACCCTCGGGGTGAAGCCGCCGAACGCGGCCGGGCAACTTCGCCAGCCCGAACCCGACAGGTCATCCTTCACAGGCGGCTGACGAAGGGTTGCGCATGACTGCGCAGGTTCATGTCCCGTCTCTGCTCGTCCGGGCCGGTACGGCCTCGGTTCTGACCCTCGCCGCCGTCGGCGGCACCATGTTCGCCCCGGGCGCCACGACGGACGCCCAGGCGGCGACTCTGTCGATGAAGGCGCTCAACGTCGCTGCATCGAAGAAGGGATCGCCGTACGGCTGGGGCGCCACCGGTCCCAACCGCTTCGACTGCTCGGGGCTGACGCTCTATTCGTTCAAGAAGGCGGGCAAGAAGCTCCCCCGCACGGCCCAGCAGCAGTACAACCGGACCCGTCACATCTCGGCCTCGCACCGGCAACGCGGCGACCTGGTCTTCTTCCATTACGGCCGCAGCGTCTACCACGTGGGGATCTACGCCGGTAAGGGCAAGATCTGGCACTCGCCGAGGACCGGCGCAGTGGTGCGGCTGGAGAAGATCTGGACCAAGAGCGTCTATTACGGGCGGGTCCGCTGAGGCGGGGCCCGTCCGGCGGGCCGGGGCCGCGTCCTGGGCCCGCCGGACAGGCCCGGTTGCCCGGCCACCGGCCTCAGCCGCTCTCGGTGCGGCAGCGGACCGGTCACCAGCACCAGCCCCAACACGGTGAGCGCCGCGCCGCCGCCCTCGATGGCACGTGCGGTACGCGGCCGGCGCGGCCACCGGCCCAGCCGGTCCATGAGGAGCGCCACGGCGGGAGACCAGGCACTGGAGCGGGAGGCGGGCACCACGCTGCTGGTGCGCCACCACCGAGGGGCCCGGCTCACGGCCGCCGGCGAACTGCTGGCCGGACGCGCCCGGCGCATCCTGGACGAGATGGGCCAGGATCGTCATGAGCTGGCCCGCCTCTCCGGGCTCTCCGGCGGACGTCTGCGGGTCGGCACGTTCACCACGGCGGGGGGCGGCGCAGCGGCCGGGCGGCGAAGCCGGGGGGTGACCGCGCGGGCGGGCGGCCACCGGAACTCGTGGGTCAGCTCTGTACGGAGACACTCCACGGAAGCGCGATCCACACCGTTTTGCCGCCATCGGCGGTGGGGGTGACGGTGAGCCGACCCCCGCACTCCTTGGCCAGAGTGCGGATGATCACCATGCCGCGCCCGTTGTCCTGCTGAACCGCGGCGGGCAGTCGTCTGGGCCAGCGGGGGTGACTGTCCGTCACCCCGAGATGCAGTTGCTCCTCCCGCTCCAGCCGGAGGTCCACGGTGAAGTTCGGCGACTGCCCGAAGGTGTGCTGGACGGCGTTGGTCGCGAGCTCCGAGACGATGAGCTGGATGCTGTCGGCGAAGTCGGTGTCGGTGGCCAGGCCCCATTCGGTGAGCACCCGGGCCACGTACCTGCGGGCGGCCGAGACCGAGACCGGCTCGCTCGGCAGAGTGACGTTTGCTTCCTGATGGTCTGCCATGGCGAGCCGTCCCTTTCCCACCCGTACCGACCCGCGACCGGTCCGGGTTGCGCTTCGCGCCAGATTGCCATTGATGCTGCCCTCTGTGACGGCGATCCACCAAGATATGCATATATCTGTCGCTCGATGCGGTGAACCCTGCCACGCAAGACCGTATGCGGGCGGCACACTGTCCGCTCGGCAGAAGAGGGAGGGAGGCCGCAGATGCAGCACGGCCCCGCGGTTCGACGCCGCAAGCTCGGGGAGGAGCTCCGGAGTCTGCGCCACGCGTCGGGACTGACCAGTCGGGACGCGGCACGGACGCTCGGCTGGCACCAGTCGAAGGTGAGCCGGATCGAGACCGGGACGAGCGGGGTGCGACCGGCCGATGTGACCCGGCTGCTCGACGCGTACGGCGTGGACGATGCCCAGCTGCGGGATCTCCTGGCCACGCTGGCGGGTTCGGCCGGCGGTGGTGGCACCGGCTGGTGGCACGCCTATCGCGGTCTGATTCCTCCCCAGTATCGCGATTTCATCAGTCTGGAGTCCCAGGCACGGACCGCGCGCACGCTGGAGACCTCGGTGGTCCCGGGGCTCCTGCAGACGGCCG